>NZ_RZTB01000002.1:127594-131446 GCF_003997735.1 Mesorhizobium sp. M7A.F.Ca.MR.148.00.0.0
ACGCCATGCGCGCGCTCGACAGGGGTGATGATGGTGCCGGAAACCGTGACATCGACCTTGCCGCCATTGCCGCCATTGCCGCCATTGCCGCCAAGCTGCAGCGCGACTGACTCGTCTCCCGCCGTGTCGGCCGATACCACGCCGCCATAACCGCCGCCGCCGCCGACGGACTGGGCGAAAATGCCGAGCGCCCCATCCTTCCAGGTTTCGATGATGCCGTCATTGTTGACCGTGACATGGCCGCCATTGGAGCCGTCGCCGCTCGGCAGAGAAATCGCGCCGCCGATCGTCATGTCGGCCTCCGAAGCGTTGGCCGCGGCACCCGAAGCACCGCCGCCACCGCCTACCGATTGCGCGAAAATGCCGTGCGAAAGATAGCCGAGCGTGGTGATCTTGCCATGATTGTCGACGATTACGTCGCCACCGCTGCTGCCCCCACCGCCCAGCCCGCCGATCGCCAGTGTCACCGACGTTTCCGCGCTGCCTGTCTCGGTCGAGCCGGCGCCCGCCGCGCCACCGCCACCGCCCACCGATTGCGCGAAGATGCCGTGCGAATTATCGCCCTTGGTCAGAATCTCGCCCGACCCGAAATTAGTCACATGAACGGTTTCGCCACTCTTGCCGCCGGTGCCGCCGGCGCCGCCGAGGCTCAAGGTTATGGCCACATTGGAGTCCTTGGCCGAGGTGCCCGAAGCGCCGCCGACGCCGCCGCTGCCGCCGATCGACTGCGCCAGTATGCCGTGCGAATAGGCCTTCTCGGTCTGGATCCAGCCGCTGTTTTCGACATTGACCTTGCCGCCATTACCGCCAACGTTGCCGGACCCGCCCAGTGACAGGTTGACACTGACTTCCGATTCGCCGGCGCCACCGGCGCCACCGCCGCCACCCACCGACTGTGCGAAGATGCCGATGGAACGCTCCTGCTGGGTCCAGATGCCGGCCGTGGCGAGATTGAAGACGTCGACCTGGAAAGCGCTGCCACCGCCGCCGCCTGCCCCGCCAAGCGCGCCACCGATCGCATATTTACCCAATACGCCCGATGTCGCCGAGCCGCCGACACCACCACCGCCGCCGATCGAGTTGGCGCTGATACCATACGAATCGGCGCCGTCGGTCACGATCAGGCTCCGGTTGGTTACAGAGACCGTGCCGCCATTGCCGGCGCCGCCCGCGGCGAGGCCGATCGCCGCGCCGATGCCGACGGACGTCTCGCCTTCACTGCCTCCGCCAACGATCTCCTCGTCGGTCGAAGCCGCGCCGACGCCGCCGCCGCCGCCGCCGACCGACATCGCCAGGATACCGATGGAATTGAAGCCCTGGGTCCGGATTACCCCGGAATTGTCGACATGCACGCCGGCGCCGATGACGTTGTTGCCGTCATCCAGGCGGAACAACGCCGCATCGTTGCCGGAGCCGCCCGAACCGCCAATGCCGACATTGACGGTGACACTCGTCTCGCTGGTGCCGCCAAGGTGGAACGCCTTGGCGTTGCTCGATCCGCCCATGCCGCCGCCGCCGCCCAGCGATTGCGCGACGATGCCTGAGGAGAAATCGCCCTTGGTCGTCAAATTGCCGGTGTTGATCACGTCGACCGCGCCGGAGATATTGCCGGTGCCGCCCCCGCCTCCGACGGTCACGTTGGCCGCAACGTTGACGCCTTGGCCGCCGCCCAGATCGGCGGTCGCACCGTTGGTCGAGCCGCCATTGCCGCCGCCGCCGCCGATCGACTGCGCAAGGATCGCCGCGCTCATGTCGCCATCCGTCTGCACCGTCATGGCATTGTGGACGAGCACATCGTCGCTGACATTGCCGTCGCCGCCGCCGCCGCCGATGCTCACGGTCGCGTTGACGCTGACATTGACGCCGTAACCGCCAGCCGCCGCCCAGGAATCGCCGCCATTGCCGCCGCTGCCGGCAACCGACTGGGCAAGAATGCCGCCAGCCTGGTAACCCTTGGTGACGATGCTGCCGCCGCCGCTGAGGCCGGTATCGACGATCACCAGGTCGCTCCTGCCACCGTCGCCGCCCCAGCCGCCGACAGTAACGCCGAGGCTGACATTGACGCCGTTGCTGACCGAGCCGGCCATCGTGGCCGCACGGCCACCATTGCCGCCGCCGCCGCCAATCGACTGTGCCACGATGCCGCCCGAGCCGACCGCGTCGGTGTCGGCGATGATGTTGCCGTCCGCCCTGACCGTAACCTTGCCGCCAGGGCCGCCATCGCCGCCCTCGCCGCCAACCGAAACGCCGACCGCTGCCGATGCGTAGAAACCGGCGCTGAAGGCTCCGGAATAGGCATTGCCGCCATTGCCGCCGCTACCGCCGACCGATTGCGCCAGGATGGCCTTCGCGCCCGCGCCGCCGACGCGGATGTCGCCCTTGTGGGTGACGGTAACCTGATCGCTCAGGTTCGCATCGCCGCCGCCGCCGCCGATCGCGACGCCAGCCGCACCGAATATACCAACCGCGACCGCACCGGCGCTGCCGCCATTGCCGCCGCCGCCGCCGACCGATTGCGCCAGGATGCCGTGCGCGAGCGCGCCTTTGGTGGTTATGTTTGCGGTGTTTTTGACCTCGACCTGGCCACCTGCCCCGCCAGCGCCGCCCTGGCCACCGACAGCGACGGCCGCAAAGGCACCACCGGCGCCCGCCAAACCTCCATCACCACCTGAACCACCGACCGACTGCGCGAAGATGCCGATCGAGAGGTCCCTGTCAGTGGTGATCCGAGCCGTATTTTCGACATAGACTTTCTGGCTGCCACCACCGGAACTGCCATTGCCGCCCAGCGAGAAGGAAGGTCCGCCAACCGTCACCGCAAAGCCGCCGGAGCCGCCGCCGCCGCCGACCGACTGCGCCATGATGCCGTGCGACTGAATACCTTCGGTCTGGACGACGGCGCCGTTGATGACATCAACGGTCTTGCCGCCGCCACCGCCGGCGCCCTTACCACCGATCCCGATGCCGAGGCCCAGGTTCAGTCCTGCAGAACCGCCGCCCGTGCCGCCGCCACCGCCGATGGATTGCGCGACAATGCCCGTCGAGCGATCGCCGATCGTATGGATTAAGCCGCCGCCAATTGTGGCCCTGACCGTCTCGGCCTCGCCGGCCGCTCCGCCTTTGCCGCCGATGCCGATGGTCGCAGAGATAGCGCCATTGAACGAAAAGCCGCCATTGCCGCCGCCGCCGCCGATCGATTGAATGATCAGGCCAGCGGAGTCGGCGCCGTGGGTTGTGATATTCGTGGTGGTGGAGTTGTAGACGACCTTGCCCGCGGCGCCGCCGCCCGCGCCACTGCCGCCGATGCCGACGGTCAGGCCAAGGCCGACACCGATGACGCCGCCGCCATTTCCGCCGCCGCCACCGATCGATTGCACGATGATACCGGCCGACCTTTCCTTGAAGGTTTCGACCGAACCATTATAGGTCGCATCGACTGCCTTGCCCGCGCCTGCCGCGCCGCCGCCACCACCGATGCCCAGATTGGCGATCGCGCCAAACGTGCCGACGAAGCCGCCATTGCCGCCACCGCCGCCGACCGACTGTACGACGAGGCCGATCGAGTCGGTGCCGCGCGTGATGATCGATTGCTGGCCGCCATTGGCGGTGCGGAAGAACACGTCGCCGCCATCGCCGCCGCCGCTGCCCTTGCCGCCGATTCCAACGCTCGCTCCGAAGAGGGCGCCTTCCACGACAAAGCCGCCATTGCCGCCGCCGCCGCCAAGCGATTGGACGACGATGCCTGCCGACCGGTCCTGCAGGGTTTCGACCGAGCCGCCGGTGGTGACGTCGACTTTCCTGGCGAAGCCGCCTGAACCAGCCGAGCCGCCGACGCCGACAGCCACGAGACCC
>NZ_RZTB01000002.1:131456-150964 GCF_003997735.1 Mesorhizobium sp. M7A.F.Ca.MR.148.00.0.0
GGATGCCGATGGAATCGGTGCCGCGCGTCGTGACCTTGGCGTTTGCGATGTTGTAGGTGACCTCGTCTCCGTTGCCGGCCGCGCTGCCGCTGCCGCCCACCGAAACAGACACGATGCCGCCAAGCGCAAAGGCGCCACCGCCATTGCCGCCGCCGCCACCCACAGACTGTGCGAGGATGCCGATGGCCGAACGACCGTTGGTGTCGACCGTCGGACCGGTCGCGGCCTGGTTGACGTTGACGGCTCCGGCATTGCCGCCGGTTCCGCCGCCGCCGCCGATCGCGACAGCGACTGCCGGGGCGACCGACAGGGCAAAGCCGCCATTGCCGCCACCACCACCGACCGACTGAGCCAGAACGCCATGCGCGCCGTCGCCGCTGCCGTCAGCGCCAGTTGTTATCGTGCCGCCGACATTGGCGATGACAGTCCCGCCCTTGCCGCCGCCGCCGGCTGTGCCGCCGATCGACACGATGCCGGCTGCGCCGCCGCCATCGCCGCCGCCGCCACCGATCGATTCGACCAGCATGCCAATAGCACCCCGGCCATCGGTGGTGATGTTGCCGGTGTTGGTACCGGTTGCATTGGCGCCATCATTGCCCGCGCCGCCGGTGCCACCGCCGCCGAACAGGCCGAAGGCGTCGCCGCCGCCACCACCGCCGCCGCCGACCGACTGTACGGCCATGCCGCTGGCGAAATCACCATGCGTTATGATGCTGCCCGAATTGCTGCCCGTGGCATTTCCGCCCAAAGTGGCGCCGCCGCCATTGCCGCCGCCGCTGACGACCCCGACGCCATCGGCGCCATTGCCACCCACACCACCTGCCGACCGCACCAGCATGCCATAAGAGGCCAATCCCGATGTTTCCACCTTGCCGGCGTTGCTTGCCGATGCGGTGCCACCGGAAGCGCCATCACCGCCGTCACCAGCATCGACGCCGAGACTGACGATGTTGTCACCGCCCTGGCCGCCATTGCCGCCGCTGGCGTTGGAAAAGATGCCGTAGGAGAAGTCGCCCGTCGTCGTGATGTCGCTGGTGCCAGACGCAACGGCGTTGGCGCTGCCGCCGGTATTGCCGCTTCCGGCGTCGCCGCCGAGGTTCGCGATCGCCTGAAGGGCGCCGCCGCCACTGCCGCCATTGCCACCGACCGCAGAAGCTTCGAAGCCATGATGTCCCGTGCCGATGGTCGAAATCACAGCGTTGTTGAGAATGTCGACGGATCACCCACGCCGCCATTGCCGCCCTCACCACCATTGGTTCAATGGGCGTTCCAGCCAGGCCGTCGCCGTCGTCGCCGCCGTCGCCGCCATTGGCAGTGCCGACAAATCCAGATGCGTTGACGTTTATCTGCGGAGCGTTGTTTACGGCTCCAGGGGTCGCATTTGTAATCGATCCGCCGGGATCGCCATTATCGCCATCTGCGTCAAAGCCACCAGGTCCCCTGTCCGGAGCATCCGGGCCGTTCTCGTCTATGACGAACTGAGCATGCGCCGCCGGTATCGGCGGAAAACCCACCAGCGCGGTGGCGCCGAGGAGGACCATCAACCGTCCGGCAATCACACCTGGCCGGCGACGGCGACCCGAGCCAGACGCTTCTTGCGCACGTGCCACCGGTCCAAGTTTGAACAAAGTCCACGCTTGCGCCGCACGAAGCGAACAAGGCGAACTGCCGGGCAGCGCTTGGCGGGCAAGCCCAGCTTGCTGGGATACCTCTGCCACATGGGCATTGGCAGCGTCGATACCGGAACCCGGAACCGCGAATGCGCGTTGATGGCAAAGCCACCACGCTTTGAAAACAAAGCCATGCACTTACCCCCCGTTTTACGGGGGCGCGCCTCAATGCCTGCTTAAGGCGACGCCACCGCTATGCTCATGCAATTGCAATAAGGATGCCGGCACTGCGCAATAAGGTTTAATGCATTAAAACAGAGCATCCGCATTCCCACTTGCGGAGCTCTGACTCAGTTAGAAAATACATCAACTTATGCCGGATGAAACCGAAAATTTACGTGCGGACACTGACTAAAGCCGCTGACGTTTCATAGTCGTCATATGACGACTATCTGCGGTTCACTGCTGGAATCGCAGAACAAAGCGATCGGACTGCCCGATTTCGTGATGCTCGACCCGCTGGCCATGGCATCGCCGCGCAAACGTCCTATATCAGTGGGCAGAGTTTTTTGCGCGGGAATGAGCGAATGTCGGCACTTCGGCCATCAACGATCTTCACAGTGGCAATGCTGGCCACGGCAGTGCTGGCGGGCGTTTGCCTGCCGGCTTCCGCACAGGCGCTCAATTCCGCTACCGGCAACAATGCGCTGATCCGGCAGAATGACCTGCAAATCCTGCAAAACAGGATACAACGGCAGCAATATCAGCAGCAACAGCAGCAGTACCGCGCCCAGGACCGCCAGATCGTTCAGCAGCCGCCCCCGGTCGTGCAGCAGCTCAAGCCAAGCTGCCAGACCCAGATAATCGGCACCACCGCCGTGAGCAATTGCCGCTGACATCAAGGCCTTTTTCGTTTATTTAGCCGACTTAGGTATTTCGAGTGTCTTTCGGCACATGCGAAGTTTTGGTTTTGCAACGATGCCTCGTCGCGCTATGCGGCATTGCATCGACTGGATTGACGAATGGCAGCCACCAAGAAAAAGGCCGTACGCAAGGCAAAGAAGGGCGAGAGGATCCGCCAGGTGGCGGCTATTCCCTTTCGGCTGACCGCGCGCGGCGACATCGAGGTCATGCTGGTCACGTCGCGTACCACCAGGCGCTTCATCGTCCCCAAGGGCTGGCCGATGAAGGGCAAGAGCGGACGCAAGGCGGCCACCATCGAGGCACAGGAGGAAGCCGGCGTGCTCGGCAAGACGCTGAAGCAGCCGGCGGGCACCTATTCCTACTGGAAGCGGCTGGCCAATCGCTTTGTCCGCGTCGACGTCATCGTCTATCTGCTCGAGGTGAGCGAGGAACTGGCCGACTGGCAGGAAGCCAAACGACGCCAGCGGGCCTGGCTGGCGCCAGCCGACGCAGCCATGCTCATCGACGAGCCGGATCTTTCAACGTTGGTGAAGACGCTGAAGCTTCCTCAGCCTATGCAGGTGGACCAGGCGTAAAGCCTCACTCGCCAGGCTCATCGCTTTCGGGAAACGGCCGCACCGGCGTGCCGGTATAGGTCCACAGCCATTCGCGCGGCAGCGGCCCTTTGTTTCGCTCGGCCTGCTGCGACTGCTCCCAGGCATGCGCAAGGATGCCGACCGAGCGCGACAGCACGAAAAGCCCTCGCGTCAGCGCTGGCGGAAAACCGAGTTCGCCATAGATGACGGCGGTAGCGCCATCGATGTTGAGCGGTATTTTTTTCCTCTTGCGTCGCGCGACGTCCGCCTCGATCGCTTCTGCAATATCGACGAAACGTCCGTTGACGGCACCGCGTGCGGCAAATTCGCGGGTCAGTTCCAGCAAACGCGGCGCGCGCGGGTCGACGGGATGGAAGCGATGTCCGAGCCCCGGCACATAGCCCTTCTCCTCGGCGAAGAACCGGTCGAGCCGCGCCGAGACCGCTTCATTCAGCGTCATCCCGGCATCGATCGCCACGGCAATGTCACCATAGAAGGAAAGCGCCTGCTCGCCGGCGCCACCGTGCACGTCGCCGAGAACGTTGATGGCCGAGGCCATGGCGCTGTTGATATCGACGCCACAGGTTGCGGCCATGCGCGCGATGGCGATCGATGGCGCTTGCGGTCCGTGGTCGACGGCGGCTCCCAAGGCAATGCCGAGCAACTCTGCCTGGTCCTCGCCGGGCAGTTCGCCGCGCAGCATCAGCCAGATGACAGCCGGGAAGCTGACGCGGCCGATCAGATCCTGGATCTCGTAGCCGCGCAGCCGGATGACACCAGGCCGCATCTCGATGATGTCGGTCTGCCACCATTCCTCGCCGCGCTCACGGCCCGTCTTCTCCGTGTCGCTCATGCGCGTGCCTTTGCCTTGGCGCGGGGTGGCAGGTCGGCGAACACCTCGCCCATATGTTCGCCGAGCGCCGGCGGCGGCTTTGTCGGCAACGGCGCCTCGCCATCGACCATGAAGCCGCCGCGCAGAACGGTCAGCGGCTTGTCCATGCCGGCCACATCGTCGAAATTCGCGGTCACCCGGCGTTCGAGTACTTGCGGCTCGGCCAGCACTTGCGGGATCGTCAGCACCCTGCCGGCAGGCACGCCGGCACGATTGAGCATCTCTTCCCAGGCAGCCGCCGAGGCGCCCGCCAGGGCGTCCTCGATTTCGACTTTAAGCGCCGCACGGTTGCGCTTGCGCGTCTCGCGCTCGGCAAAGCGGACATCGGAGGCCAGTTCCGGCCGGCCGATCAGCCGGCACAGCGCCACGAACTGCTCCTGCTTGTTGGCGGCGATGTTGACGAGCCCGTCGCCGGTGCGAAACGTACCGGAGGGTGCCGCCGTCATGTTCTCATTGCCCATCGGCTTGGGGTCGATGCCTGCGGTCAGATAGTTGGAAACCGGCCAGCCAAGCGCGGAAAGTGTGCATTCGAGCATCGAGACGTCGAGAAAGGCACCCTCGCCGCTCGTCTTCTGCCGCACCAGCGCCGAGGTAATGGCGAACGCGCCGACCAGTCCGCCAAGCGTGTCGGCCACCGGATAGCCGACCCGCAGCGGCGCCGTTTCCGGTGTTCCGGTGATGCTCATGATCCCCGACAGGCCCTGGATGATCTGGTCATAGGCGGGATTGTCGCGCATCGGCCCGGTCTGGCCGAAACCCGATATCGCACAATAGACGAGGCCTGGACGGACCGTCTTCAGCGCCTCGTAACCAAGCCCCAGCCGATCCATCACGCCCGGGCGGAAATTCTCCACCAGGGCGTCGGCGCTGGCCACCAGATCGAAAAAGCGCTCGCGATCGGCTTGCTGCTTGAGGTCGAGCACCACCGACCGTTTGCCGGCGTTCTGCGCCAGGAACGATGCGCCCATGCCGGCGCTGTTCAGCTTTGGCGAGCCGCCGAGCTGGCGGGCCAGGTCGCCGCCTTGCGGCGCCTCGACCTTGATCACATCGGCGCCGAGCAGCGCCAGCTGATAGGCGCAGTAGGGACCGGCCAGGACGTTGGTCAGGTCGAGGACGCGGATACCGGAAAGCAATTCTGTCATGGCATCATGGATCGATCAGGCATCGCCGGGCACATGCTCCGGTCCGCGCCGACGCCGATGCTCGATGAAGGCCCAGATATGCGGGCCGGCAAGGCCGATGAAGGCGAGCGTCAGCAGCGTCAGCGACAGCTTGTGGGTGTAAAACACCGACCAGTCGCCATTCGAGATGGTCATCGCCCGGCGGAACTGGGTTTCGGCGAGCGGTCCAAGGATCATGCCGATAATGACGGGCGCGGTCGGGAAATCGAAGCGCCGCATCAGGAAGCCGGCGGCCCCCAGGAGATAGAGGATGACGAGGTCGATGGGCGATTGCGAGATGCCATAGGTGCCGACCGTGGCGAACACCAGGATGCCGGCATAAAGCTGCGGCGCCGGGATTTTCAGCAACCGCACCCAGAGCCCGATCAGCGGCAGGTTGAGGATGACCAGGATGACGTTGGCGATGAACAGGCTGGCGATCAGCCCCCAGACGAGATCGCCCTGGGTCGTGAGAAGCAGCGGCCCGGGATTGATGCCGTAGCTTTGGAAGGCCGACAGCATGATCGCCGCGGTCGCGGAGGTCGGCAGGCCAAGCGTCAGCATAGGCACCAGCACGCCGGCTGCGGAGGCATTGTTGGCAGCCTCGGGGCCGGCAACGCCTTCGATGGCGCCGACGGTGCCGAACTCCTCCTTGTGCTTCGACAGCTTCTTTTCGATGGCATAGGACAGGAAGGTCGGGATTTCGGCGCCGCCGGCCGGCATGGCGCCGATCGGGAAGCCGATCGCAGCGCCGCGCAGCCAGGGTTTCCACGAACGCCCCCACTCGGCCGCCGTCATGTAGAGCGAGCCCTTCAGCGGCACGATCTCGTCCTTGCCGGCATAGCGGCGCGAGGCCATGTAGAGCGTCTCGCCGACGGCAAACAGGCCAACCGCGGCAATGATGACATCGACGCCATCAAGCAGTTCGTTCGTGCCGAAGGTGAAGCGCGGCTGGCCGGTCTGCAGGTCGACGCCGATCATGCCGATGACGAAGCCAGCGAACAGGCTGGTCAGGCCGCGTACGGAAGACGAGCCGAGCACCGCCGAAACGGTGATGAAGGCCAGCACCATCAAAGAGAAATATTCGGCCGGACCAAAGGCCAATGCGAATTTGACCACCACCGGCGCCAGGAAAGCGACGCCCATCGTGCCGATCGTGCCGGCGACGAACGAGCCTATCGCGGAGGTGGCGAGTGCCGCGCCGCCGCGCCCGGAGCGCGCCATCCTGTTGCCTTCCAACGCAGTGACGATGGTGGCGCTTTCGCCGGGCGTGTTGAGCAGGATCGACGTCGTCGAACCACCATACATGGCGCCGTAGTAGATGCCGGCGAACAGGATGAAGGATGCTTCCGGCGCCACCTGATAGGTGATCGGCAAAAGCAGCGCGATGGTCAGCGCCGGTCCAAGACCGGGCAGCACGCCGATGGCGGTACCGAGTGTGGTGCCAAGCAGGCACCACAGAAGGTTGACCGGGGTGAAGGCAACCGAGAAGCCATGTGCGAGATGTCCGAGCGTTTCCATGGCGTCAGCCCCTCAACATGGTGATGAACGCATCGATGACCGTGTTCAACTGGTTCTCGATGAAACCGGCACCGATGTTGACGCCAAGCGCCCTGGCGAAGCCGAAATAGGCGGCCAGCGCCAGGATCAGGCCGAGCACTGCGTCACGCAGCGTGCGCTTGCTGCCGAAGCCGTAGCAGACCAGAACGAACATGATGACGGATGCCGCCGTGAAGCCGAGCGGCCGGATGAGCAGCAGATTGGCGATCAGGCCGATGACGACGAAGCCCATCGCCTTCCAGTCGGTCGGCGTCTCCTTTTCCTCCTCCGGCTGCCAGCCGCCGCGAAGCGCGGCAAGGATGAGCAACAGCGAAAGAACCACCAGGCCGAACATGGTGAGGTAGGGAAAGACGGTCGGGCCGACCTTGGAGTAGAGCGGCGACACCGGGATTGCCAGCGTCTGCCAGGCGACGGCGCCGGCGCAGGCCAGGAGCCCGATGCCTATCAACAATTCCGGCACGGCAAGGCGCCACGGCGCCGCCTGCTGGTCGCTGGTGCTCATCGGTATCCTCCCATGGCCGGCATCCTCCAGCCGGCCGCATCCGCAGTTTCGCCGCATCATATGTCCATGCGGCAGGCGAGATGGGAAGGGGGCGGCACTCTAACCGCCCCCTGAAGACATCAGGCGAGGCCGAGATCCTTGAGGATCGCGGTGATGCGGGCCGTGTCCTCGGTGAGGAATTTTGCGTAGTCGTCGCCAGTCAAAAGGATGGGCGTCCAGTTGCGGTTTTTGCATTCGGTTGCCCATGCATCGCTCTTGGCCATGGTCTCGATCATTGTGACCATCGCCGCCTTGTCGGCGTCGGAAATGCCCGGCGGTGCGAAGACGCCGCGCCAGTTGAACAGCTCGACATCGATGCCGGTCTCCTTCAGCGTCGGCGCATCGATGCCGTCCTGGCGCTTGTCAGCCGAGATGGCGAGCAGCCGCAGCGCGCCCGCCTTGACCTGCTCGGAGAACTCGCCAAAGCCGGAGATGCCGGCCGCGACCTGGTTGCCGAGCAGCGCCGACAACGCCTCACCGCCGCCGGCGAACGGCACGTAGGACAGATTTGTCGCCGGCACACCGACCGTCTTGGCAATCAAGCCGAACAAGATGTGATCCGAACCGCCGGCGGAGCCGCCGGCGACGGGAACCTTTGTCGGATCGGCCTTGAGCGCGGCGACGAAATCAGCGGCCGTCTTGAACGGTGACTCCGCCGGCACGACCAGGGCCTCGAACTCGCCGGTGAGGCGGGCGATCGGGGTGACTTGCGTCAGATTGTTCGCGGCCTTGTTGGCAATGATGGCGCCAACCATGACCATGCCGGCAACCATCAGGGAATTGCCTTTGCCGTTCCACTGGCTGATGAATTGCGGCAGCCCGACAGTGCCGCCGGCGCCGCCGACATTGGTGATCTGCGAACCCGAGATCAGCTTTTCACTGCGCAGCACCTGGTCGATCGTGCGCGCCGTCTGGTCCCAGCCGCCACCCGGTGCGGCAGGCACGAAGAGCTGTATCTGGGGCGCGCCTTCGGCGTAAGCGGGAGAAAGATGCGACGTCATCAGCCCGGCACCCACGGCTGCGGTGCTCATCAAAAATCTGCGTCTGTTCAGCATGGGGATTCCTCCAAATCACGACACCTCCTCCGGTGCCCGCCAAAACGCGCCTGCATCCAGACCCGTCATCGATTTCAAGCAGATGTTACGGAGTTCTGTCAACGGAAACGATATTCTACTGGACAGAACGATTTGGCGGCGCGACAGAGTCGCGTCGCTCGGCTTTCTTCAAACTGGAACCACCATGGACTCGCCAAGCAAATCGGCAGATGGGGAAATAGATCGCACCTCGGCGGACGGTGTTGCCGCGCTTGATCGAGCCATTGCCATCCTCGATACCTTCACCACGGATGACCGGTCGCTCAGCCTGGCCGAAATCGCGGCGCGCACCGGCCTCTACAAGAGCACCATCCTGCGGCTTGCGAATTCCCTCATGCGCGGACGATTGCTCGAGCGCCTCGACAATGGGCGCTACCGCGTCGGACCCGCGACCTTTCGGCTCGGTGCGCTCTACCAGCGTTCGGTCGTGGCGGTCGATATCCTGCTGCCGATCATGCGCGATCTTTCCGAGCGAAGCTGGGAGAGCGTTGCCTTCTATGTTCGCTCGGGCGACGTCCGCACCTGTCTCTACCGCGTCGAATCCAAGCACCCGATCCGCTACACGATACGCGAAGGCGACGTATTGCCTTTGCTGCTCGGCTCCGGCGGCCGCGTGCTTGCAGCGTTTTCGGGCCAGCAGGGCGAACCGTACGAGACCATCCGCAAGACCTGCAACTGCCTCGCCGTAGGCGACCGGGACCCTGAGACGGGGGGCGTGTCGGCGCCGGTGTTCGGCCCGGGAGGCGTCCTGCTCGGCGCCTTGACCCTGGCTGGACCCAGCACGCGCGTCGACGCGGCATTTCTGCAGCGCATGAAGCGTCCGCTGCTCGAGGCGGCGGCCCGCGCCACCCGCGCCTTCGGCGAGGACGCCTCCATGCTCGAGCGGGCAAGCCTGGCAGCGGACGCCATGCCGTAGAACACGTCCTCGTTGGAAGCCCCGCTCAAGTCAATTTGACCAGGCCACAGCGGTTCTTGGCGCGGCCCGCCTCGTCATCATTGCTGGCGACAGCCTCCATCATGCCGGCGCCGACAGCGGCTGGCCGCGCCGCTCGGGTCACCGCGCCAGCAGGATGGTCGGAGTGTCGTGATAGGTGGTCTTCACCACTTCCCGGTAACCGCACTTCGCAGCCACCCTCAGCGACGCGCCGTTTTCCGGATCGATGATACAGACGGTCTTCTCGCGCCCGAAAATCTCTTCGCTCCACGCCAGGATGCGGCCAACCACCTCGGTGGCGAAGCCCGCCCCGTGCACGGCCGGAACCAGCGCCCACCCGGCCTCGGGAATGCCTTCGATCGATGGTTCCATGTCGCGCTTCAGGTCGTGAAACCCGGCCTCGCCGATGAAGCGTCCGGTCGCCTTCTCCTCGATCGCCCAGAAGCCATAGCCGAGCAGCGACCATAAGCCGGCGTGACGCAGGAAGCGCATCCAGCTTTCTTCGCGCGTGCGCGGTTTGCCGCCGATGAAGCGGGTGACGACGGGATCGGTCCACATCGCGGCATAGGTGTCGAAATCATCCAGCCGGTGTGCCCGCAGGATGGTGCGCTTCGTTTCGATGACAGGGGCGCTGGTCGCTTGTGGATTGTTCATGGGATCTGCCTTGTACGGATCGCCAGCGCTTAGCAAATCGCCGGTGCGGCGCAAGGGGCCAGCGCAACACGGCCCATCATCCAGGCGCCGCTATGGGAATTTTGCGAGACGGTGTTATTTTTTCACGGCAGGCCGATTCAACGCCTGCCAGCGCGACCTTTCAGGCGCGCATTGCTGCCGTCAAACCCAGGGGAAGAGCATGGACACCACCGATCTTGTGCTTGCGATCTTCCATCATCTGCTGGTGTTTTCGCTGGCGGGAATCATCGGCGCCGAATTCGTCCTGATCCGCGGCGATCTGGGCACTGCGACGCTCAAGAGGCTCGCCGGCATTGACCGCCATTACGGCATCATTGCCACGCTGATCATCGTCGTCGGCATCGGCCGCGTCTTCTATGGCCTCAAGGGCTGGGAATTCTACGTCCACAATTGGGTGTTCTGGGCCAAGATAGCGGCGTTCGTCGTGGTCGGCCTGCTGTCGATCATCCCGACCGTCCGCTTCATATCTTGGAGCAGGCAGGCGAGCGGCAATGCCTCGTTCCAGGTGCCGGCGGCCGAGCTTGCGTCCGTGAAGACTTACATCCGCGCCGAAGCTTTCATCTTCCTGCTCATCCCGGTCTTCGCCGCCGCGATGGCGCGTGGCTACGGCTATTAGGATGGCGCCCATCAGCAGTTTGCCGTTTGAGTCCGGTTGCAATCTGTTAATTTGCGCTAGTTGTTGCTCCATCTGCAGGGTGTTGAGAGGACCCCGCGCAGCGGTTGGAGATTTACGCATTGGGAGGAGATCACGATGAGAAGATTTGTCGCCACTCTGGCTGCTGCTGCGGCCGTCGCGCTTTATGGGTTCACTGCCGGCGCGCAGACCTATCCTGAACGCACCATCACCGTTGTGGTGCCGTTTGCAGCCGGCGGCCCGACCGACACGGTCACGCGCCTCGTCGCCGAAGCGATGTCGAAGGATCTCGGCCAGCAGGTCATCGTCGAAAATGTCGGCGGCGCCGGCGGCACGCTGGGTGCCGGCCGCGTCGCCAACGCCGAGCCGGACGGTTATACGCTGCTGCTCCATCATATAGGCATGGCGACAAGTGCGACGCTGTACAGAAAGCTCGCCTACGACACGCTGAACGCCTTCGAATATGTCGGCCTCGTCACCGAAGTGCCGATGACCATCGTCGGCCGCAAGGACCTGGAGCCCACCGACCTCAAGGGGTTGGTGGAGTACGCCAAGGCCAACAAGGATTCCATTACCGTCGCAAATGCCGGCATCGGTGCGGCCTCGCATCTGTGCGGCATGCTGTTCATGAGCGCCATCAAGACGCCGCTGGTCACCGTGCCCTACAAGGGCACCGGCCCGGCCATGACCGATCTTCTCGGCGGCCAGGTCGACATCATGTGCGACCAGACGACCAACACCACCAAGCAGATCCAGGGGGGCACCATCAAGGCCTATGCCGTCACCTCGCCGGAACGCCTCGATGTGCTGAAGGATGTGCCGACGACGGTGGAAGGCGGTCTCCCCGATGTGCAGGTCGGCATCTGGCATGGTCTCTATGCACCCAAGGGCACGCCGGCCGAGATCACCGAACGCCTGTCGAAATCGCTGCAGGTCGCGCTGAAGGACGAGAACGTCGCCGCCCGCTTCGCCGAACTGGGCACCAAGCCGTCGCTCGAGGCCGATGCCACGCCCGCCGCACTGAAGGCCAAGCTGGAAAGCGAGATCGCGCGCTGGAAGCCGATCATCGAAGCCGCCGGCCAGTACGCCGACTGAGATTTGAATAGGGGCGCCACCAGCGCCCCTATTCCGCTCGGCATCGCTACCCACTGCGGGCTTGGAGAACCACCATGAAACCTTTCGCGATCGACAGGGCCAACGGCCTGTGCGCCGCCCTGTTCATCGGTTTCGGCGCATGGTTCGCGCTGCAATCGCTCGGTCTCGAAATCGGCACCGCCTTGCGCATGGGGCCAGGCTATTTTCCGCTGGTCCTGGCGATCGTGCTGATCCTGCTTGGCGCGGTCATTCTCGTCCAGGCCGTACGCGTCGAGGGCGAAGCGATCGGACACATTGCGTGGCGCGGCATGCTGCTCATCCTGCCTGCTCCGATCTTCTTCGGCCTGACAGTGCGCGGCCTCGGATTCATCCCGTCGATCTTCCTGACGGCGCTGATCGCGTCGTTTGCCAGCCGCCGCATGAAGCCATTGACCGCGCTCTTGCTGTCGGCCGGCCTGACGTTGTTTGCCTTCCTCGTCTTCAGCTACGCGCTCGGCCTGCCGTTCCGCCGCTTCGGCCCGTGGCTGGCCCCAGGGTTGGCATCGTGAGGCGATGAGCATGGATCTCCTCGACAACCTCGCGCTCGGCTTTTCGACGGCGACGTCGTTGACCAACCTCGGTTTCTGCCTGATCGGCGTCCTTCTCGGCACGCTGATCGGCGTCCTGCCCGGCATCGGCGCCACCGCGACCATCGCCATGCTTCTGCCCATCACCTTCCAGATCGGCGACCCGGTCTCCTCCCTCATCATGCTCGCCGGCATCTATTACGGTGCGCAATATGGCGGCTCGACCACCGCCATTCTCATCAACATGCCCGGCGAATCCTCGTCCGCCGTCACCGCGATCGACGGCTACCAGATGGCCAGGAACGGCCGCGCCGGAGCGGCACTCGCGATCGCGGCCATCGGCTCGTTCTTTGCCGGCACGGTGGCGACGTTCCTCGTCGCCATCTTTGCCCCGCCGCTGACGGCGATCGCGCTGAAATTCGGCGCGGCCGAGTATTTTTCGCTGATGATCGTCGGCTTGGTTTCGTCCGTCGCACTCGCCCACGGCTCTATCGTCAAGGCGCTGGCCATGGTCGTGCTCGGCCTGCTGCTCGGCATTGTCGGCACAGACATCTACACCGGCACGCCGCGCTTCACGCTTGGAATCCGGGAATATGCCGACGGGTTGAATTTCGTTGCGGTGGCGGTCGGCGTCTTTGGCGTCGCCGAGATCCTGCGCAACCTCGAAAACGAGGATGAGCGCTCCGTGATGATCCGCAAGATCACCGGCCTTATGCCGACCCGCGAGGACTTTCGGCGCATGGCAGCGCCCATCGTGCGCGGAACGATCATCGGTTCGGCGCTCGGCATCCTGCCGGGAGGCGGCGCGATCCTGGCAGCTTTTGCGTCCTACACGGTCGAAAAACGCGTCTCGAAAAACCCGCAGGAGTTCGGCAAGGGCGCCATCGAAGGCGTCGCCGGACCGGAATCGGCCAACAATGCCGGTGCGCAGACCTCCTTTATCCCGATGCTGACGCTCGGCATTCCAGCCAACCCGGTCATGGCGCTGATGATCGGCGCCATGATCATCCAGGGCATCGTGCCCGGCCCCAATGTCGCGACCGAACAGCCGGCGCTGTTCTGGGGCATCATCGCCTCGATGTGGATCGGCAATCTGATGCTGATCGTCCTCAACCTGCCACTGATCGGGCTTTGGGTGAAGCTGCTGACGATCCCCTATTACGTGCTTTTCCCGATCATCATGGCGTTCTGCTCGATCGGCGTCTACAGCGTCAACAGCAACGTCTACGACCTCTACGCCGTCGCCTTCTTCGGCTTCCTCGGCTATCTCCTGACCAAGCTGCGCTGCGAACCGGCGCCGCTGCTGCTCGGCTTCGTGCTCGGCCCGCTGCTCGAGGAAAACCTGCGCCGCGCCATGATCCTCTCGCGCGGCGACCCGAGCACCTTCTTGACCAGACCGATCAGCGCCGGCCTGCTGCTCATCGCGCTCGCCGTGCTCGTCATCGTCTTCCTGCCGGCGGTCAAGAAAAAGCGCGAAGAGGTGTTTGTGGAGGAGAGTTGAATTACCCCGTCGTTCCGCTTCGGTCCTGAATCTCTTCGACAGGGTCGAGCGGTGCGATCGGCACCAGCGGTGCCGGCACATCGGTCGTCTTGACCTCGGCCTTGCAGATGTCGGCGATGACGCAGGCCGGGCAATCCGGCTTGCGCGCCTTGCAGACGTAGCGGCCATGCAGGATCAGCCAGTGATGTGCATGGCGCATATATTCGTCCGGAATGATCTTCAACAATCCTTGCTCGACCTGTTCCGGCGTCTTGCCGGGCGCCAATCCGAGCCGGTTGCCGATACGAAGAATGTGCGTGTCGACCGCCATCGTGTGCTGGCCGAAGGCCATATTGAGCACGACATTGGCGGTCTTGCGTCCGACCCCGGGCAGCTTGACCAATTCATCGCGACTGTCGGGTACCTCGCCGCCATGGTCGCGGATCAGCGCCTCCGACAGCGCAATCACATTCTTCGCCTTGTTGCGCCACAGCCCGATGGTGCGGATATATTCGCCGACCCTTGCCTCCCCCAGCGCCAGCATCTTGTGCGGCGTATCGGCGGCCTTGAACAGCGCCCGCGTCGCCTTGTTGACGCCGGCATCCGTCGCTTGCGCCGACAGCACCACCGCGACCAGCAGCGTGAAGGCGTTGACATGTTCGAGCTCGCCCTTCGGCTCGGGCCGCTGGACGGAAAAGCGCCGGAATATCTCGTGCACTTCGGCCGGGCTGTAGCGCGAAGTGGGGCGCACAGGCCGCGGACGGGGCTTGGCGTTCGACCCGCCGTGTCGTGCGGGCAACAGCTCTTTTTTGGACAGGGAAGAATCTTTGGACTTGGGGCTTGCCATTTCCCTCCTATAATATCCCCTCATGAGCGACACAAACGCCTCGTTCCAGGCCGACGAGCCATTCTTTCAGGCGCTACTCACCCCGCACCGGTCTCTGGGCCGGACAGGCTTCTTCATCCTGATGGGCGCGCTGCTGTTCGGCTGGCTGGTGACAGGCGCGGTTTTCCTGTCGCGCGGCGCCTGGCCGGTGTTCGGCTTCTTCGGCCTCGACGTGGTCGCCGTCTACATCGCCTTTCGCATCAACTATCGTGCCGCTCGCGCACGCGAGGAAGTCTCGGTCTCGCGCACCAGCCTCGACATCCGCAAGACCGCCCCCTCGGGGAAATCGGAAGCGCATCGCTTCAATCCGTTCTGGGCGCGGTTTTCGGTGGCCCGTCACGCCGAGATCGGCATCACAGGGATGACGGTGGAAGGCCAAGGGCAGAACGTGCCGATCGGATCGTTCCTGGACCCCGATTCCCGCGAGAGCTTTGCCACCGCCTTTTCGCGAGCGCTGGCGACCGCCAAGGCACGCTGAGCCAGCCATGAGCGGCGCCTGGGCTCGAATCCCGTGCCTATCTGGGTATGCGCCGCAGGAAGGCAAGTTTCGGGTGGCGATCGACGCCCCGAGGGGCGATATTCCGGCTCAAGGAGACAGTTCCATGAGCACACACACCGCGGTCCTCAAAAAGGACATCACGCCTGAAGGCAGCGACTACGAAATCGTGCGCCGTGCCATCGAGAAGATCAGTCTCGACTATCGCGATCAGCCTTCCCTTGAAGAGCTGGCCGAGGAGGTCGGCGAGACGCCGACCGGCCTGCAAAAACTCTTCACCCGCTGGGCCGGCCTGTCGCCCAAGGCCTTCCTGCAGGCGGTGACGCTGGACCATGCGCGCAGGCTGCTCGATTCCGGCATGCCGCTGCTCGAGACCTCGTTCGAACTGGGCATGTCCGGCCCGGGCCGGCTGCATGACCTGTTCGTCACCCATGAGGCGATGTCGCCGGGCGACTACAAGACACGCGGCGCCGGGCTCACCATCCGCTACGGCTTCCATTCCTCGCCGTTCGGCACCGCCCTGATCATGGCCACCGAGCGCGGGCTTGCAGGCCTGGCCTTCAGCGACCCCGGCGAGGAACGCGCCGCCTTCGCCGACATGTCCAGCCGCTGGCCGAACGCCGTCTATGTCGAGGACATGACTGCTACCGGTCCCTGTGCCGCCCGTATCTTCGACCCGACGCTGTGGCGCCCCGACCAGCCGCTGCATGTCGTCATGATCGGCACCGACTTCCAGGTTCGCGTCTGGGAGGCGCTGCTCAAGATCCCGATGGGTAAGGCCCGCACCTATTCCTCGATCGCGGCCAGCATCGGCGCACCGTCCGCCAGCCGTGCTGTCGGTGCGGCCAACGGGGCCAATCCGCTCTCTTTCGTGGTGCCTTGTCACCGCGCCATCGGTAAATCAGGCGATCTCACCGGCTATCACTGGGGCCTGACCCGCAAGCGCGCCATTCTGGGCTGGGAAGCCGGGCAGGTATCGTAATATCGATTTTCCTCGATATTGCGAAGGAAAACATGGATATATCGGCCTTATTAAGTATAAGCGCGATTTAGACTGTGGTTTCTGCCGTTGCAACCGAGGGCAACCTGCGGTACCTGTAGTTGTTATTTTACGCCGTTATTTTAGGTAACTCTAAATTAACCACGATAAAGTGATGATGCCCTCATATTAATCCGGACGATCCGGCTTGATAGGAGGTCCCGATGACATTGTTTCGCGCCGCCTGCGGCGCAGCTCTGCTGGTTGCCAGCCTCGACGAGGCCGCGTTGGCCGCGACGCAGAATGTCATCTTCAATGGCACGATCGCGCCCACCTGCACGCTTGTCGTTGCCACCAACGGCACGATGACGGCCAGCCCCGATCTCCAGTCCCTCAGTTCCCACAACAGCGGCGGCTCGGCTGGGACCGTGACGCTGACGACGACCGGAGGTGTGTCGCTCAGCGTCGACCCCGTCACCACCATGACGGTGCCATCGGCAGACAGCACGTCGACGACCTGGACGCCGACCTACTCCGCCACCGGCGCGCATGCCATCGTCGAGACCGGCTCGGCAACCAGCATCACCACACCCGGCGCCGATCTCGTCTCGGTTCACCTCGCCGGAACCAAAGGCGGCAGCAATCGCTTCGCCAACGGCAATTATCAGGCAACGGTAACGCTGCGCTGCGAATGACGCGCAGCGAAGGAGGGGGCGTTGAAACATGTTCGAATCCTGGCGACGGCACTGGCCATCGGATTGGCGCCCATCGCCGCCAAGGCACAATCGATGTCGCCGATGCGTGGCGAGATCAACAGCTTTACCGACGTCTTCGCGGTCCGCATCTTCCCTGCCAATCCCTACGACCGGAAGATCCGGGTCGAAATCCACGTCTACGATCAGGATTTTCAGCCGGTAGATGCCAGAATCTCTCCAGATGTCTTCCAACTGGCTTCCCAGGCTTCCCGTTCTGTCCTTGTGGTCGTGCCCTTTGACGGCGCGGCCGAGCGTAAAGTGCGTATCTGTACCGAAAGCATCCCGTTCCCCAATCAACAGACGCAGATAAGGGCACAGATATGCGGAAAGTTCTTTGGGCGCCGCAAGTCCTGACACTGGCGCTCGCGGTTAATTGGGCGTGCTCGCCGGCCGGGGCCGAGGACGTCTACAACCTCAACCAGAATGAGAGCGGCTTCAACCTGCCCGGTGTCACCTTGCCCCAGGGCCAGGACGAGGTCCGTGCCGCGGACGGCACCACATGCCGTTCCGCCGTCTCCGGCTCCGGGGCCTATGTCGATCTCGGTCTTATCAGAGGCAACAGCCAGTCCGACAACAGCGTCGCCACCTATGGCCGGGTGGTGATCCCGATCGGGCGTACGCCGAAGCGCGTCGATTGCAGCCGCCTCTATGAGCTTGAGGTCGAGCGCCTGCATCTGGAGCTGAAACTTCTCAAAATGGGCCTCGGCGCCGACGGCCAGACGGCCAGCATCGCCGCCACCGCTCCCGCGACTGCATCGCCCGGATGGGCCAACGAAGGCTGGAGCATCAGGACCGGAAAAGGCGATGGCAAGAAAAAGAAGAAGCAGTAGCCGCGCGCTGCTTGCGATGGCGGCACTTGCCGGTTCCTGCCTTCCGGCGCAGGCGGCGATCATCGGCACCTGCACCATCATGGTCGGGGCGTCCGGAACGATGAAGGCCAATCCCGCCATCAGCATACTGGGCTCCAAACAGGCAGGCGGATCGAGCGCCAGCGCCACCGTGGTGGCGAGTTCCCTGTTGTGCTCGATACTTAACCTGCTTGACTGCTATTCGGTTTCGGCGCCGGCGCCTGCCGCATTCTCGTCCGCGCCGAGCGGCGGCGGCACCAACGTGACCTTCGCTTCAGTCTTCCGCCTCGATGGCTCGGGGATCGATGTCAACGGAAGTGTGCCGCAGAGGGTTGCCAACGGCACCCACGCGATGCAGATCGACCTCACCGCCACCAAGTCGAGCGGTATCTTTCCCGCCGGCAATTATCAGGGCACGGTCACCGTGCGCTGCGAATAAGGCCACGAAACCTCAAATCGGACTGGACCATGCGCATGGTCTGGCAAGCCGCGGCCTTACAGGTTAGCTTTCACGCAATCGGAACGATCTGCGTTCGCCCGGACGCACGAAGACGCTCCGATATTTTGAGTTTGCGTTGCCAGGAGGCCCTGCTTGATTATCGTCATCGGCTCGATCAACCTCGACCTTATCGCCAAGGTCGACCGCTTGCCGAGCCCCGGCGAGACGGTGGGCGGCTCGGCCTTCACCACCGCGCCCGGGGGCAAGGGCGCCAACCAGGCACTGGCCGCCGCACGCGCCGGCACCTCGGTGCGCATGGTTGGCGCCGTCGGCAGGGACAGCTTCGCCGCCGAGGCACTGGCCTTGCTGCGCGACGGCAAGGTCGACCTGTCCGGCGTTGCCGAGACTCATGCCTCGACCGGCACGGCACTGATCATGGTCGCCGACGACGGCGAGAACATCATCGCCGTGGTGCCGGGCGCCAACGCTTCCGTGGTGCCAGGCGATCTCTCCAAGGCCTTTCTGAAAAAAGGCGACGTCGTGCTGCTGCAAAATGAGATTCCGCTGGCCACCGTCGATGCCGCCCTCGACCAGGCAAGGGCGGCCGGCGCCATCACCGTGCTCAACACGGCGCCTTTCCAGGGGCAGGCAGCCGGCTTTCTCGGCAAGGCGGACTATGTCGTCGCCAACGAAACCGAGTTCGACCTCTATGGCGAAGCGCTGTCGTTGCAAGGCCGCGACCGGGCGGCCCGCATGCGCGACTTTGCCGGAAAGACCGGCCGCACCATCGTCGTCACGCTCGGCGGCGACGGTGTGATGGCGGCGACACCGGCCGAGTTCCTGGCCGTTGCTGCGCGCAAGATCACCCCGGTCGACACGGTAGGCGCCGGCGATACGTTCTGCGGCTATTTCGCCGCCAGCCTGTCGTCGGGCCTCACGCTCGAACAGGCGCTGGCGCGCGCTGGCGCGGCCGGTTCGCTGGCCTGCCTGAAGCCTGGCGCCCAACCGGCGATCCCGCTCGCCGAAGACGTCGATCAGGCGCTGCAGGAAACCCGTTAAAATGCTGCGTCCGCAAACGAAACATGCCGTGCCGCCGGCAAGCGACATCTGCCGCCTGTCCGCGGTCGAACTCGCCGGCGCGATCCGGGAGAGAGAGCTTTCCGTGCGTGAGGTGGTGGCGGCATTCCTCGATCGCATCGAGGCGGTCAATCCGCAGGTCAACGCCATCGTCTCCTTGCGCGATCGCGCCGATATCCTGCGCGAAGCCGATGCGGCCGATGCCAGCCTGTCGCGAGCCGAAGCTGCGGGTCCGCTCTTCGGCCTGCCCATCGCCATCAAGGATCTCGC
>NZ_RZTB01000002.1:150974-169895 GCF_003997735.1 Mesorhizobium sp. M7A.F.Ca.MR.148.00.0.0
TGATGGCGCCGGCATTGCGGATGCGCTCGACGACGGGCCTTCGGACCTCCTTCGGCTCGCCGATCTTCGCCGATTTCGTGCCGCAGGAAGACGATTTCTTCGTCGAGCGCATCCGCAATGCCGGCGCCATCATCATCGGAAAGACCAACGTCCCCGAATTCGGGCTCGGCTCCAACACCTACAACGCCGTGTTCGGGCCGACGCTGAACGCCTTCGATCCGGCCCTGACCGCCGGCGGCTCGAGCGGTGGCGCAGCCGTTGCCCTGGCGCTCGACATGGTGCCCGTCGCCGATGGCAGCGACTTCGGCGGCTCGCTGCGCAACCCGGCCGCCTGGAACAATGTTTTTGGCTTCCGCCCGTCGCAAGGACTTGTTCCCGGCGGACCGGATTTGGAGATCTTCCATGCGCAGATGGGCGTCGACGGGCCGATGGGCCGCAACGTCCGTGACATGGCACTGCTGCTCGATGTGCAGGCCGGTTACCACCCGCACGCGCCATTGTCCTACGAGAAACCCGGCTCGTTCCTCGAAGGGCTTGGAATACCGGCAACTGCTGGCCGCATCGCCTGGCTCGGTGACCTCGGCGGTCATCTGCCGGTTGAAACAGGCATTCTCGGTCTGTGCGAGGCGGCACTCGGCCGCTTTGCGGAAGCATCCTTCGCGACTGAACCGTTGCTGCCGTATTTTGATTTCGAAGCGCTGTGGCAGGCCTTCGTGACGCTGCGCCAGGCCAGCAGCGGCTGTGCGCTCAAGACCCACTATGACGATCCCGCGAAGCGCCGCCTGCTCAAGCCGGAAGCCATCTGGGAAGTGGAGAACGCCATGCGGCTGACGGCGCCACAGATCCGCGCCGCCTCCGTGACCCGGACATCCTGGCATCGCACGCTGCTGTCGATCTTCGATCGCTATGATCTGATTGCGCTGCCGACCGCGCAGGTCTTCCCCTTCGATGTCGATACGCATTGGCCGCGTGAGGTCGCCGGACGCGCAATGGACAGCTATCACCGCTGGATGCAGGTTTCCGCCTTCGCGACCTTGGGCGGCTGCCCGGCGGCCAACGTGCCGGTCGGCTTCGACGATAGGGGCCGACCGATGGGCATGCAACTGATCGGCCGGCCGCGCGGCGACCTCGCCGTGCTGAAGGCGGCGGCGGCCTATGAGGCAACGCTGCCTTGGCAGACCGGCGCCTGAACCGGGCGGACTGGCGTGTCGCAGGGCGCTAGTTAGCGGCTTGCACCGGCTGCGCTGCTATGCATTGATTGTCCTCAAGCCGCGCCGCATCGGCGGCATTCCTGGGGAAAAATCATGTCGCTGGAACTCTACGCCGCCTATGTCCTCGCTTGCATCGTCATTATCCTGGTGCCGGGCCCAACGGTCACGCTGATCATCGCCAACAGCATCCGCCATGGCTCCCGCGCCGGTCTCGCCAATGTCGCCGGCACGCAGGCAGGGCTTGCCGTGATGATCGCCATCGTCGGCATCGGCCTCAACACACTGATCTCGGGCATGGGCCACTGGTTCGAGTGGGTGCGGCTGATCGGCGCCGCCTATCTGATCTGGATGGGTGTGCAGATGTTCCGTTCCAAAGGCACGCTGAACGCCGATGGAACGGCCAGGAAACCGCGCGGCGGCTTCTTCCTGCAGGGCCTGCTGGTGGCGCTCAGCAACCCCAAGACGCTGATTTTCTTCGGCGCCTTCTTTCCGCAGTTCATTTCGCCGCAAGGCAATTATTCGCTGCAGATCGCCATCATGGGCCTGACCGCCATGATCTTCGCCGCCTTCTCGGATTCGACCTATGCACTGGCCGCCGGCCGCGCCGGGCGCCTGCTGTCGGCCGGCCGCATCAAGCTTTTGTCGAGGATCAGCGGCAGCTTCATGGTCGGCGGCGGCCTGTGGCTGGCGTTTTCTAAGGCGAAGTAACAGCTCGCCGAGAGCCGGGACGAAAAGAGTTGCAGCGCCTTGGAATGGCAACAGATTGAAAGTGTGCTCTCTTACCACCACATGAATATGTGTTGAGGGACTCATGTCTGTCTTTTGGACTTGGAATGGTTTGAAGAGGAACGCGCCTGGCGTGATACTCTTTATCGGTGCGTTTGCGATTATGATCATGTCGGCGGCAAATAAATGGGCCAACGACGCCAGCCCGATCCGATCGGTCGACACATTCGACGCAAACGTCGAAAGTGTCCAGTTGGACCATGGCCGCGGCATATATCTGGTTTCTATCGAGAACGGTTCGTCTGTCCTTATCGATGACGATCGCCCGCATCTGATCGGCTCGCGCACAAGCATTGAACGCGTCACGCGCGACAATGGCTTCGTCTTCTACCGATTCGTGAGTTGAACCATGGCGACAGCATTTTCTCTCAAAAACCGCCTGCTTCTGTTTTACGCAGAATACCGCGATGCGGTTATTGGTGTCACTTTCTTCTGCACACTGCCTCTGGCGGCGCTGATCCCAATTGCGATGAACCAGGACAATCCGGTTGTGGCAACTCAGCGTGTGATGGGCACCGTCGAGTATGTCAGGTTAATGGCCATCAATCCGAAGATGGCCGCCGGGCGTGGGCTGTATTACACATACGACGTCCGCCTTGATGGCAGCAACGCGGTGACATCCATCGACGATGAAGTGGGGATGCCGCACCACGTCGGTTCGGTCATCCCCATCGAGCGGCAACATCATAAGCGCGGCGGAGACACCTATCGGTTTCTCAATCGGTGAAGACGCGTGCTCACAAGTTCAGTTTTGTTCTGACGATCAGTTAAGCCGCCCCAGCCTCTCCACCAGCAATGCGAAAAATCCGTCATGGTCGATGTCGCGCATCACCATGGCGTTCTTCGGCCGTTTGGTGACGCCCCACCAGTCGATCACGGTCATGCCCATGGTCAGTTCCGAGGCGGTTTCCACGCTGACGTTGCAGTTGCGGCCCTTGAACAGGTCAGGCTTCAACAGATAGGCGATGACGCAAGGGTCGTGCAGCGGGCCGCCGTCGGTGCCGTATTTCTCCTCGTCGAAGCGCTCGAAGAATTCCAGCATCTCGGCGGTGGCGGCGCCGACCTTGGTGCCGAGCGCGCGGAAGGTTTGCGTGCGCTTGGCGGTGGTCAGCGCCTTATGGGTGACATCGAGGGGCATCATGACGATCGGAATGCCGGATTTGAGCACGACATCGGCGGCCTGCGGATCGACGTAGATGTTGAATTCGGCGGTCGGGGTGACATTGCCGCCTTCGAAGAAGCCGCCGCCCATCAGCACGATTTCCTTGATGCGCGGTGCAATGCGCGGCTCGCGGATCAGCGCCAGCGCAATGTTGGTGAGCGGGCCGAGTGCGCAAAGCGTGATCGTGCCGCTTTCTTCCCCCATCAGCGTCTCGACGATGAAATCGACCGCGTACTGGTCCTGCAGCTTCATCGTCGGTTCGGGCAATTGCGGTCCGTTGAGACCGGTCTTGCCATGCACTTCCTCCGCGGTGACCAGTTCGCGCATCAGGGGCCGGATGGCGCCGGCATAGACCTTGATGTCCGGACGGCCAGCCAACTCGCAGATCTTGCGGGCATTCTTTTCGGTAAGCTTCAGCGGCACGTTTCCGGCAACGGCTGATATGCCGACGATCTCCAGTTCGGAGCTGCCGAGCGCCAGCAATATGGCGACGGCATCATCCTGACCGGGATCCGTGTCGATGATGATCTTGCGTGATTGGGGCATTTCAATTCCTTGTTTGGCGAGGTCGTGGGCTTGAACCGATCCGATCGAAACATCCAAATGACGCCGAAGCGGTCGCGAGCTGCCATGTCGAACCGCTCGACCGGGGAAGACAATCCCCGACCTGCGCGCTTCTCCTTGCATCTGCTCGCCGTTTCAAGCGCCATGTCGGTCATTCCTGTGAGTCCACGCCTGGTCTTTTTGGGCGGGTCTGTTGACGGCTTGAACTTGGTCGCGGGGCGGACCATATCAAGGCCATCGGGAAAAATGCCATCTGGGTTTTTCCACTTTATGTCGCTCTTGAGAGGACAGTGTAACATGAGCCGAATGACGCCCTTTTCCAGCCCGCTTCTCCTTGGTTTCGACGCCATGGAAAAGACCCTGGAACGCCTGGCGAAATCCGGCGACAGCTACCCTCCCTACAACATCGAACGCCTCAGCGGCGCCGACGGCAAGACCGAAAGGTTGCGCATCACATTGGCGGTCGCCGGTTTCGCAGAGAGCGATCTCGATGTCACCACGGAGGAAAACCAGCTGGTCGTGCGCGGCCGTCAGACCGACGACACCGAGCGCGAATTTCTTCATCGCGGCATCGCCGCGCGCCAGTTCCAGCGCTGTTTCGTGCTGGCCGACGGCATGCGGGTGATCGCGGCGGAGTTGAAGAACGGTCTTTTGGCGATCGACCTCGATCGGCCGGAGTCCGAACGGCTGGTACGGAAAATAAACATATCGGTGAAAGACTGATCTTTACCACTGCATCGGCCGGAAATCGGCTCCGACTTTCCGAAAGCACGATGCAGCAAATTGAATGGCTCTCATGCGGGATGGCCTTGAGCGGCGTCCTCGCGCCAAGGAGGCTTTGAAATGACCCGAACTGAAAATATCACCATGACCAATGGCGAATTCGCTCATCTCGGCGAAGGCTCGGTCGCTTATCTCAGAAAGGTTTCGAGCGACGAATTGCTCGGCCGTTTCCCGAACCTCGGCGAAATCGCCCCCGGCATGGAACTGTGGGCGCTGTTTGCCGCCAACGGCCAGCCGATCCTGCTTTCCGATGCGCGTGACCGCGCTCTGGCCGGTGCCATGGAAAACGATCTGACCACGGTCGCCATTCACTAAGGCCCAGCGCGCCACTCTGTTAGGCCCGATCAGCAGGCTCAAACGCATAGGGCCGCCCATGGCGGCCCTTGAATTTCGTCTCAACCAGAAAAAATCAGGCCGCGTGCGAAGCCTGGGTGTCCGACAAAAGCGCGTGGATAGCGGCGGCGTCGCGCGTACCCCTGATCTTGGCCACGGTGTCAGCGTCGCGCAGGACCCGCGCGATGCGCGATAGTGCCTTGAGGTGGTCGGCGCCCGCCCCTTCCGGCGCCAGCAGCAGAAACACCAGATCGACGGGCTGATCGTCCAGCGATTCGAAATCGACAGGCGTCTCCAGCCGGGCGAAAACACCTGCGATGCGTTTCACGCCGGCCAGCTTGCCGTGCGGAATGGCGATGCCGTTGCCGACGCCGGTCGAACCCAGGCGCTCACGCTGCAGGATGGTGTCGAACACCTCCCGCTCCGGAATGCCGGAAATCGCCGCTGCCCGTTCGGACAGCAGTTGCAGCAGCTGCTTCTTGGAGTTCGCCTTCAACGCCGGCAGTATCGCCGGAACGTTGATAAGATCGCTCAGATCCATGCTAGAAAATCCCTTGTTCGCCTGCCGTCACCAGTCCCCACCCCTCGTGCGGCCGGCTCTTATTGCCGTGCGACCCTTGTCGTCACCGTGCGACCTTTGTCGTCACTGTGCGACCCTTGTCGTCACGCTTGCGCGACCTTGGTCGTCGACGGGTCGATCCAGCCGATATTTCCATCGGGTCGGCGATAGACGATGTTGAGATGGTCGGTTCCCGCATTGCGGAAGACAAAGACCGGGCTGTCCTTGGTGTCGAGCTCGATGACCGCCGACGCCACCGACATGGTCTTCAGCGTCATGGTTGATTCGGCGACGATGGCGGGCGCGAAATTCTCCGGAATGTCCTCGTCGTCATCGGCAAGCGGCGCCATCACCGTGTAGGCGATGTCGGTCGGCTGGCCGTTGGCGGCGCCCGAGTTGTGCGATTTCAGCCTGCGCTTGTAGCGCCTCAGGCGGGTTTCCAGACGGTCCGCCGCCGCCTCGAAGGCTAGCGTCGGATCCTGGGCATCGCCGGTGGCCTGCAGCGAAGCGCCGGAATCCAGCCGGATCATGCAGTCCGCCGAATAGCGCGAGCCCGATTTGATGACCGTGACATGTCCGGCAAAGCCGCGATCGAAATATTTGCCGATCGCTTCGCCGACGCGATCATTGATGCGTGTCCGAAACGCATCGCCGATATCCATGTGTTTTCCCGATATGCGCAGATTCATCTGAAAACTGACCTTCCTTGCTCAGGCTTCAAACTGGCCCGAGTTTATACTCGTGATCCGTGCGCACAAGCTTTGCGGCGTCACTTACGCCGATTTTAAATCCAAACTTTCCGGTTGATCACAAGCCGCCCTTTGACCGTCCCGAGGCCAACGTCGTGACGGACCATCCGCATGCGGGCATCTAGCCCGTCTCATGCGGGCGGGCTTCTAGCCACTTCACCGCGGCTTGTCAATGAAGTGCCGGCCTGTGGAAAATCGACCCGCTCAGCGCCCGGCGCTGGCCAACGCCCGTTTCTCGCGTCGGCGCTGCACCGAAGAGGGGATATTCATGCCTTCCCGGTACTTGGCGACCGTACGTCTTGCAATGTCGACGCCACTTTCGCGCAACATGTCGACGATCGCGTCGTCGGAAAGCACGTCGACGGGTTTTTCCTCGTCGATCAACTGCTTGATGCGGTCACGCACGGCTTCCGAGGAATGCGCATCGCCGCCGCCCGACGCGGCGATCGAGGCGGTGAAGAAGTAGCGAAGCTCGAACACGCCGCGCGGCGTCAGCATATATTTGTTGGCTGTGACCCGGCTGACCGTCGATTCGTGCATGCCGATGGCGTCGGCCACCGTGCGCAGATTGAGCGGCTTCAACTGCCGCACGCCATGGACGAGGAAGGCATCCTGCTGGCGAACGATTTCCGAGGCGACCTTGAGAATGGTCTTTGCCCGCTGGTCGAGGCTGCGCGTCAGCCAGTTGGCGTTCTGCAGGCATTCGGCCAGAAAATCCTTTTCGGCCTGGTTCTTGGCCTGCGGCGAGACCTGGGCGAAATAGATATGGTCGACCAAAACCCGCGGCAGCGTTTCGGCATTGAGTTCGACCGTCCAGCTGCCGTCATTGGCCGCGCGCACCTCGACATCGGCGACGATCGCGTCGCTGGCGCCGCCCGAAAACGCCATGCCCGGCCGGGGATCGAGCGCCCGGATCTCGGCCAGCATGTCGAGCAGATCCTCCTCGTCGACACCGCATATCCGTTTCAATGCATGAAAGTCACGTCGTGCCAGGAGTTCGAGATTGGCGACCAGCGCCTTCATCGCCGGATCGAGCCGGTTGCGCACCGCAAGTTGCAGCGACAGGCATTCGGCCAGGTCGCGGGCAAACAGGCCAGCCGGCTCGAAGGTCTGACACACCGCCAGCACTTTCGCCACGGCAGCGGCATCCGCACCGAGACGAGCGGCGATCTCGGCCAGGTTGGCACGCAGATAGCCGGTCTCGTCAAGGCCGTCGGCGAGTTCGGCGGCGATCAGCCGTGCAGCCGGGTCAGTGAAGGCTAGCGCCACCTGTTCACCGACATGGTCGCGCAGCGTGATCGCAGCAGTCGCCATATCGCCCGCATCAAACCACTCGGATGAGGAACCCGCGCCATTGCCCGAAGCCGATTTCCATTGTGCCGTCAGGTCGGGACCGAGCCGCTCGCTGGTCCCCGGGTCGTCGGGGAACAGGTTTTCCAGCGACGTGTCGAGCTTGTCCGAGATCGCCTCGGCGCTCCACTGCGTCTCGTTTTCGAACCAGTCGCCTTCGGCGGTGGCTTGCGGCTCCGGCTCGATCTTCTGCGCCTGGTCGCTGGCGGCATCGTCCTGCGGCTCGGCGCGCTCCAGCAGCGGATTGCGCTCGATTTCATCGTCGATGAAATGCTCAAGCTCGACATGGGTGAACTGCAGCAGCCGAATCGACTGCATCAGCTGCGGCGTCATCACCAGCGACTGCGATTGTCGTAGCTGTAGTTTGGCCGCCAACGCCATGGTTCGGTTTCAAACGCCTCGTCTACGCATCCCGACTTCCGGGCAAGAATTTTGCAGCCGGCCATAAAAACTGGCCCGGCTTTTGCTTGTCAAGGCAATTGGTAGCAAAACGCGCTTACCGGAGCGTTATCCCGGAGCAAAATCGAGAAAAAAGCGCCGCGCGAACCGCAAAAATCGTGTCAGGAAACAAATTTCACGCTCAGAGCAATTCCAGGAAAAGTGAGAAACGGCTTTCCCGGGAAAAGCGCATGGCGCTTTCCCTTGGGAATTGCGTCAAGACGAAAAGACGGAGCGGATTGGCGTTTTCCGTGAAACGACGAACCGTTCAGAGCGTAAAACCCTCGCCGAGGTAAAGTCGCCGCACATCCGGGTTTGCCACCACCTCGTCGGCCCTTCCATGGGTCAGCACCTGGCCGGCATGGATGATGTAGGCGCGGTCGATGAGGCCGAGCGTTTCGCGCACATTGTGATCGGTGATGAGGACGCCGATGCCGCGCGCCGTCAGGTGGCGCACCAGTTGCTGGATATCCGCGACGGCGATCGGATCGATGCCTGCGAAAGGCTCGTCGAGCAGCATGTAGGCCGGACGTGTCGCCAGCGCTCGCGCGATTTCCAGGCGTCGCCGCTCGCCGCCCGAAAGCGACATGGATGGTGCCTTGCGCAGATGGCTGATGTGGAATTCCTCGAGCAGTTCGTCGAGATTGCGCTCGCGCACCTTGCGGTCCTTTTCGACCACTTCCAGCACCGCGCGGATATTCTGCTCGACATTGAGGCCGCGGAAGATCGACGCTTCCTGCGGCAGATAGCCGATGCCGAGGCGTGCGCGACGGTACATCGGCATCGACGTGACATCGAAGCCGTCGATCTCGATCGTGCCTTCATCCACCGGCACGAGGCCGGTAACCATGTAGAAACAGGTCGTCTTGCCGGCGCCGTTGGGACCGAGCAGCCCAACGGCCTCGCCGGCGCGCACGCCGATGGTGACCCCGCTGACGACCTTGCGGCCCTTGTAGCTCTTGGTCAGCCCCTTGGCGATCAGGGTTCCCTTGAACTTTCCCGCATCGACGGTCACCGTGGCCGGCGCCGAAAGCTTGCCGGCGGCCCGTCCCGGAAGACGCGCCGTCAGCGACGACAGGCTGGCCATCAGGGGTTCGTCGCTCCCGATTTCGGCGGCGGGGTGATCGACATCTGGACGCGTTGCCCAGCGCATGGATCCACCTGAGCCAGCCCGCTTTTCATCTGCACGGTAAGCTTGCAGCCCACCAGAATGTTGTCGTTTTGCGACAGAACGACCTTTTTGCCCGAAAGCACCAGCACCTGGCTCTTCATATCGAAGCTGCCTTGATCGCCTGTCGCGACCTGCGCATCCGACTTGATGTAAACCTTGTCGGAGATCTCCAGGTGATCGATGTTGGCCGAGCCCGTCATCGCCGCACCCGCGGCCTCCGTGCCCTTGGCAGCGGCGTTGGGGTCCTTGACGTAGTAGACCGTCATCTTGCCGGCCTTCATCAATGTCGGCCCCTGGACGACGCTGACATTGCCCGTGAAGATGGCGACACTGTCGGCCTGGCGGACTTCCAGCTTGTCGCTCTCGATCTGGATCGGCTTGTCGCCGGACAGTTTGAGGCCTGATTGACTGGTCGTCTGCGCCCATGACGGCACGAGTCCGAGCAGCAGCAACGCTGAAGTTGCAGCCGCGAGCCGCGTCGAACTACTGAGCCGCATTGGTTTCTCCGCTGTTTCCCTGTGCCGCCTTCAAGGCGGTGGAATCGATGTTGACGCGCACCTTGTTCTCGAAAACCAGAACCTTGCCATTGTCCTGGACCGACATCGTATCCGCCGTGATCCGCGACCCGCCACGGCTGACATCGACGGGATCTCCCGTCTTCATAGTGCCTTTGCCCATGTCGAGGAAGACCGATTTGAACTTGGCCTGCATGCCGTCGGTCGTGGTGATCGTCACGTCGCTGGTCAAGTTCATCGTATTGCCGTCGCGATCGTAGGTGCCGTGCGAGGCCTTGACCGCCGCCACATTGTCCGGCGCGATCGGCACCTTGGCGTCGATGCCTTCCAGCTCGATGATGCCTTGCGTGCTGACATCCTGAATGGCACGCAGCGCCGTCATCGAATAAGGCTGCTTCTGCTTGGTGAAACCGTTGAGCTTGGGATTGGCCATCACCAGCTTGCCGTTGGAAAAGGCAGTGCCTTCCGCCTGAACCTTCACGGCGACGGGTGCGGCGAGATAGGAATAGACCGGGAAAGCGACCGCTATCAGTGCCGCGGCCACCGGCACGGCAAATTTGAGAACGCGCACGCGGCGCGAATGACGCTGTGCACGGTCGAAAGCGTCGCCGCGCGTCCGGCCGTCCGCCGGGGGAGCCAACACCGCCTCGGCGTTGGTCGGTTCAATCGGTCGCGCTAACATTCACTGCTTTCTTTAACCCTGCCCACCCTTGAGCACCGCCTATAGGTGGGACGCCGGCGCTTTCAAGCAAGCACAAGCCCACGAAAACTGCAAAAATGTGACAGCCGCCTTTGTACAGACGAAAACGAGGTCCGCACAACTGCGTGTTCTCCATAGCAGAAACAGACACGCGGCGTAAAATTTATCCGTCGTCGGTCTCGTCGCCGCCCTGGGGCGATTGCACAAACATGTGAGCAGACCAATACTTGTAGAGCGCCCAGCCCGGGCCGGTCGACTGTCGACGGGGATGGCTACCTCACGTCCAGGTGCTGACTTGTCTCGCCATACGCAAAAGAGAACTGCTTCCAGATGGGCGGATCATGGTCTAAAAGCGTCTCCTCCCGCCGACTGAAAGGCTGACCATGGCACTGAGAGCCGACGACCTGATCGACCGCCGCCGTTTGCGGCGCAAGCTGACATTCTGGCGCGTCGTCGCCATAGGCATCGTAGCCCTTTGGGTGATTGCGCTTTCAACCTGGTTCTATGGCGACGATTTCGGCGGCTCGACGGTCGACCATATTGCCAAGGTCAAGATCGAAGGCACGATCACCGAGGACGAGGAACTGATCAAGCAGCTGGAAACCATTCGTCTTTCATCGAAGGTGAAAGGCGTGATCCTGTCGATCGATTCGCCTGGCGGCACCACCGTCGGTGGTGAGTCGATCTATGAAGAAGTGCGCAAGCTGGCCGCCGACAAGCCGGTGGTGGCGGAAGTCGGCACGCTCGCCGCATCGGCAGGCTATATGATCGCCAGTGCCGCCGATCACATCGTTGCCCGCAAGACCTCGATCGTCGGCTCGATCGGCGTGCTGATCCAGTATCCCGACGTCAGCGGCCTGATGGACAAACTCGGCGTCAAGCTGGAGGAAGTTAAATCCTCACCGCTGAAAGCCGCGCCCTCTCCCTTCAAGCCGACCAATGACGACGAGCGCGCCATGGTTCGCAAACTCATCCTCGACAGTTACAACTGGTTCGTCGACATCGTCGCCGAACGCCGCAAGATGACCCGCGAACAAGCACTGGCGCTTGCCGACGGCTCGATATTCACCGGTCGCCAGGGCGTTGCCAACGGGCTGATCGACGCCGTCGGCGGCGAGGCGGTAGCGGTCGACTGGCTGGCGACCAAGGGCGTCGATGCCAAGCTCAAGGTCGTCGAGTGGAAGGATACCGAACAGCGCGGCGGCTTCCTGTTCTCGAAAGCGATGGCGCAAACCATCGGCAGTGCGCTCGGCCTGCCCGCCTACAGCGGCGACGTCATCCATGAACTCGGGGCCGACCGCTTGTTTCTTGACGGTCTCGTTTCCGTCTGGCACCCTTGAGACGCCGTTTGGGGCAAGTGAAAAAAGCAAATAAAATCATCCTCATAAATTTGACCGCACTGCTTTCACGGGGACCCGTCTCATGATCAAGTCCGAACTTGTGCAGATTATTGCCACGCGCAATCCGCATCTTTTCCTGCGCGACGTCGAAAACATCGTCGGCGCCATCTTCGATGAAATCACCGACGCCCTTGCCGAAGGCAACCGGGTCGAGTTGCGTGGCTTCGGCGCTTTTTCGGTGAAGAATCGTCCCGCCCGCACCGGCCGCAATCCGCGCACCGGCGAATCCGTCGAGGTCGAGGAGAAATGGGTGCCGTTCTTCAAGACCGGCAAGGAACTGCGTGAAAGGCTGAACGGCGGCAAGTAGGCGCGACGTCAGCGCCTGACGGCCTTTCGGACAGGCCAGCTTCCGACGGAAAACATCATGTTCAATCGCTTCATGCTCATCGCGATCTTCGTGCCCCTGGCGATCATCCTGATCGCACTCGCCGTTGCCAACCGCGAACTGGTCGCCTTCACGCTCGATCCGTTCAACCCCGGCAATCCGAAGCTGACCCTGACTTTGCCGCTGTTCATCTTCCTGTTCCTGGCACTCGCCATCGGCATGATCGTCGGCAGCCTGGCAACCTGGGTCAAGCAGGGCCGCTATCGCAAGCTGGCGCGCCAGCGCGGCGTCGAGGCCGAGAACCTGCGCCAGGCGGTCAGCCGTGCGCCGGCGGTACCGCAAAGCCAGGCTCCGGGAACGGCCCCAGGCTCCACCCAAGGGTCCGCCCAAGGGTCCGCCCATGGGTCCGCATTGCCGAAGCCGACCACCTGAACCGCCCGCAGGCGGCTTTGTCCCCACGGAGTTTTTCATGCTGACCATTTCGGCCGCAGAGGTCGACCATGCGCTGAGCTTTCCCGGACTGGTCGAGACGCTGCGCACGGTGTTCCGCGACGGTGCGGTGCAGCCGGTCAGGCATCATCATACGATCGAGCGGCCAGATGGCGCGGCCTCCACCCTGCTTTTGATGCCGGCCTGGACCGACCTCAACGCGGCGGGCACATCGGCCGGTGGTCACATCGGCGTCAAGATCGTCACCGTGTCCCCCGACAACAATGCCATCGGCAAGCCGGCGGTGATGGGGCTCTATCTCCTGCTCAATGGCGCCACCGGCGAACCTGAGGCCTTGATCGACGGCCAGCGGCTGACACAGTGGCGCACCGCCTGTGCTTCGGCGCTTGCGGCCTCCTATCTCGCCCGCGACGATGCCTCGCGGCTGCTGGTGGTCGGCGCCGGCGCGCTGTCGCCCTTCCTCGCCAAGGCGCACTCGGCCGTACGGCCGATCAAGACCATCCGCATCTGGAACCGCACCCCGGCCAATGCCGAGAAAGTCGCGGCCGACCTGCGCGCCGAGGGTTTTGCAGCCAGCGCGGCGAGCGATCTCGATGCCGAGCTTGGGCAGGCCGACATCGTCTCCTCGGCGACGATCACGACGACGCCGCTGATCAAGGGCGCATTGTTGCGGCCGGGAACCCATGTCGACCTGGTCGGAGGCTTTACGCCGACGATGCGCGAGAGCGACGACGACGCGATCAGGCTTGCCCGCGTCTATGTCGACACCCGCGCCGGCGCCACCAAGGAAGCCGGCGACATCGTCCAGCCGCTGGCCTCCGGCGTGCTGAAGCCGGAAACCATCGTCGCCGATCTGCACGAATTAGCGCGCGGCCAGAAGAAGGGTCGCGAGAGCGCTGGGGAGATCACGCTGTTCAAGTCGGTCGGCGCGGCGCTCGAGGATCTTGCCGCCGGCATTGCCGTCTTCAAGGCGCTCACGGCCTAGTTCGCCGGTACAGCCATTTTGGCGCTCATCGCGTCGGCGATCACACGAAAATCGTGATCCCCGATTTCGAAAAGGCCAAAGCGAAGCTGATAACCCCAGTTCGACTTGGCCATGGTGAAGTCCAGCCTGTCGAGCAGCGGCTTGATCGGCGCTTCCTCGGCCTTGGCCCACGCGACATCGCGGCGGAAGGGTGTGAAGCCGGCGCCCATATCGCCCTGATAGGGCTCGCCTTCCCGCACGATGCCGATCGCGGTGAAGGCCCGCAGGCCATCTTTCTCGCCCAAAACAGTGTTCGGCGAGTAGTAGACGATGCCATCGCCTGGCTTGACGCGACGCAGCGGTGCCGCCTTGCCGTGGTTGACCTGCATGAAGCCGGCTGCGCGACCCCGCCGGACATGTTCGGCCGACGCCACGGCGATCCAGTACGCGCTCATTTCTGGTTACCATTGGCCTGTTCGCCATCGGACAGCCAATAGACGCGCAGGCGATGATTGTCGGGATCGAGCGCGACAAAAGTACGGCCGAAATCCATGTCGGTTGGCGTCTGCAGAATTGTCAGCCCGCGCCCGGACCAGTCGGCATGGGCGGCATCGACCGCGTCGGGCGTATCCATCGCAAACACGATTTCGGCGCCACCGCCTGACGTGGCAGCTGCCGGCTCCACCGTATGGCGCGACCACAGGCCGAGCTTGAAGCCGGCATCGAGCACGAAAAGCACGAAGGTCGGCGAACTTTCGACCGGCTCACGGCCGAGCAGCGCGCTGTAGAAGGCGCCGCTCTCAAGCGGCTGGTCGACATAGAGGATGACGAAATTCGGGGTGGCCATATCTGCTCTCCAAGGTTCGGTGCTTCGACTGGCGACCATAAGATGGGCTACTGTCAGATTATGGCAGCAGTCATCTCGAACCACGCGCCTTGTCGAGCGTTGCCCGCCATTCCTTGAGCAGCGTTTGGCGACGACGCGGATAGCGCGTGTCTGTTGCATGGAGTTCGGTGATGCGATCGGTGCGAAAATGCCGGAAATCCTGCCGCATCTCGCACCACGCCACCACCACCCGCACCTTGTCGAAGAAGCCCAGCGCAAATGGCCAGACGACACGCTCGGACGCGGCGCCGCCGGCGGCGCGGTAAAGAAAGCCGAGCTTGCGCTCGTTGCGGATGGCCTGCCGTACGAGGCCAATATCGATGCTTTCGATGACTGCGGCGGAAGGGCCGACCAGCAGTGTGCTCGCGTCGAGATCCTCGCGCAGATCGTCCGGCAGGACCGCCGCTATCTTGGCCAACGCGTTGGCAGCGGCGGCCGAGAGGCGCTGGTCCGGCTGCTTGGCGACCCAGCGCGAGCCGAGCACGATGGCTTCGATCTCCTCGTCGCTGAACATCAGCGGCGGCAGCATGAAGCCGGGCTTGAGCACATAACCGACACCCGCCTCGCCCTCGATCGGCGCGCCCTGGCCCTGCAGCGTGGCGATGTCGCGGTAGAGTGTGCGAATCGAAATCCCGAGTTCATCGGCCAGCGCCTGTCCGCTCACGGGCCGGCGATGCCGGCGCAGGCACTGGATCAGGTCGAGCAGGCGTTCGGAGCGGGACATCCGGTAGATTTGCCTGTTTCTTTGACATTGGTCCATCGCGGCCAACCTGAACCGGAGAGGCCGACCTGTCGGACTTGGTTGCGAAGCCGGTTGCCCTATGTCAAAAGCGGCCACGCCGTTCGGAGTTGCCCCCGCTTGAAGTCTTTTCGCGACAAACGCCGCGACAACCGTCCACATCCATCCGCGAAGGGTGCGGCGGACGTGTCACGTCCGCGTCCCGGCCAGGCTCCCGCCAGACCGGAAGCGCCACCGCGCGAGCGCCATGAGGCGAAGACGGAAAGTCGTTCCGAACCGAACTCGGCGCCGCGCATCCTGGCCCGCCGCGAAGGCGCTCTGCCCGCCGAACATCTTCCCGTGATCCTGGAAGTGGCACCGAATGCCGATTATGCGCTCCTCGACAGCGGCACCGGCCAAAAGCTCGAACAATATGGCCCCTACCGTATCGTGCGGCCCGAGGGCCAGGCGATCTGGCGAAAGGCCTTGCCGGCAAAGGAATGGGAGCGCGCCGACGCCGTCTTCACCGGCGACACCGACGAGGAGGGCATCGGCCGCTGGCGTTTCCCCAAGCTGCCGCTCGGCGAGACCTGGCCGATGAAGCATGACGGCATCGACTATCTCGGCCGTTTCACCTCGTTTCGTCATGTCGGCGTCTTTCCCGAGCAGGCCTCCCATTGGGATCACATGGCCGGGCTGATCGCGGCGGCGAAGCGGCCGGTCAAGGTGCTGAACCTGTTCGGCTATACCGGTCTCGCCTCATTGGTGGCGGCTCGCGCCGGCGCCGAGGTCACCCATGTCGATGCCTCGAAGAAAGCGATCGGCTGGGCCCGTGAAAACCAGGAGATGGCCGGCCTCGGCAGCAAGCCGATCCGCTGGATCGTCGACGACGCGGTCAAATTCGCCGAGCGCGAGGAGCGCCGCGGCAGCCGCTACGACATCATCCTGTTCGACCCGCCGGCCTATGGCCGTGGCCCCAAGGGCGAGGTCTGGCAATTGTTCGAGGACCTGCCCGATTTGACCGATCTCTGCCGGGCGATCCTGACGCCGAAGCCGCTTGCCGTGGTGCTGACCGCCTATTCGATCCGCGCCTCCTTCTTCGCCATCCACGCCCTGATGCGCGATACCTTTGCCGGCATGGGCGGCAAGATTGAATCGGGTGAGCTGATCATCCGTGAAAAGTCCGCCGGCCGGGCGCTCTCGACTTCATTGTTTTCGCGTTGGGTGGCTGAATGAACGAGCGGCATGCAGGCGCACCTGGCCAGGTGAAGGAGGTCACCAGCCTCGCCAATCCGCTGGTCAAGGACATCAAGGCGCTCGCTCAGAAGAAATTCCGCGACCAGCAGAACGCCTTCATGGCCGAGGGGCTGAAGCTGGTCATCGATGCGCTCGATCTCGGCTGGCAGATCAGGACATTGGTTTTCGCCAAGGCCGGGCGTGGCAACGCGGCGGTGGAGAAGGTGGCCGCACGCACGGTTGCCGCCGGCGGCATGGTGCTCGAAGTGTCGGAAAAGGTGCTGGTGGCCATCACCCGCCGCGACAATCCGCAAATGGTGGTTGGCGTCTTTTCGCAAAAATTCCTCGCCTTGAAGGATGTCCGCGCCGACAATGGCGACGTCTGGGTGGCGCTCGACCGGGTGCGCGACCCCGGCAATCTCGGCACCGTCATCCGCACCGTCGATGCCGTCGGCGCCAAAGGCGTCATCCTGGTCGGCGATACCACTGATCCGTTCTCCGTGGAAACGGTGCGCGCCACCATGGGTTCGATCTTTGCCGTGCCGGTGGCCAAGGCGACAACCGAGGCTTTCCTTGCCTGGCGAGGCGGCTTCTCAGGGCTAGTCGCCGGCACCCACCTGAAAGGCGCCGTCGACTACCGCTCGGTCGATTTTTCACGCGGGCCCGTGCTGCTGATGATGGGCAACGAGCAGCAGGGACTGCCCGAAAGCCTGGCTGCGAGCTGCGACAGGCTGCTCAGGATTCCGCAAGCCGGCCGTGCCGATTCGCTCAATCTGGCCGTTGCCACCGGCATCATGCTGTTCGAGATCCGGCGAGGCGCGCTCAAGCTTGAGCCAATCCTGGACCAGCAATGAAGGTTGCCCGCCCGTGAGATCATGGTCTCCCTACGCACTGCTCGTCGTCGCGGCCATCGCGCTCGACCAGTGGATAAAATACCTGGTCGAGGCCGATCTGCCTTTTCAGGAGAAGGTTGATCTGCTGCCCTTCCTGGCGCTGTTCCGCACCTACAATACCGGCATCGCCTTCTCGATGTTCTCGTCCTTCGGCGACACCGGGTTGATCGTCATCTCGCTTGTCGTCGTTGCTTTCGTGCTGTTCCTGGCGACGCGGATCGCGCCGTCCCAGATCCTTGCCCGCACCGGCTTTGCGCTGATCGTTGGCGGCGCGCTGGGCAATCTGATCGACCGCGCCGTCTACGGCCACGTCGTCGACTACATCCTGTTTCACACGCCGGTGTGGTCCTTCGCCGTCTTCAACCTTGCAGACGCCTTCATTTCGGTGGGCGCGGCACTGGTCGTCTTCGACGAGCTGTTCGGCTGGGGACGCGAACCCAAAGCTAGGCCTTCCAAGGATTGACCCCGTGCGGCCATCGCCGCACAGTTCATGTCGCCAAACAAGATCGCGGAGAAAGACATGTCCGAAACCTTCAAAGCCATCCTCGTTTCGCGTGACGCCGAGAAAAAGCAGTCGGTCAACGTAACCGATCTCACCGAGGCCGACCTGATGGAAGGCGATGTCACCGTCGCGATCGAGGCAACGACGGTGAACTACAAGGATGGCCTGGCGATCACGGGCAAGGCGCCGGTGATCCGCCGCTGGCCGCTGGTGCCGGGCATCGATTTCGCCGGCACCGTCATCTCGTCCTCCCATCCCGACTGGCGCACCGGAGACAAGGTCGTGCTGAACGGCTGGGGCGTCGGCGAAACCCATTTCGGCGCCTATGCAGGCCGTGCCCGCGTCAAGGGCGACTGGCTGGTGCCGCTGCCGCAAGGCATCAGCACGCATGACGCGATGGCCGTCGGCACCGCAGGCTACACCGCCATGCTCTGCGTCATGGCCCTGGAACGGCACGGCATCCTGCCCGATCGCGGCCCGGTGGTGGTGACGGGGGCGGCCGGCGGCGTCGGCTCGGTAGCGGTCTCGATCCTGTCCAGCCTCGGCTACCATGTCATTGCTTCCACCGGCCGCAATGCCGAAAGCCCCTATCTGATCGACCTTGGCGCCGCCGAAGTGATATCGCGCGACGAGCTTGCCCAGCCGGCCAAGCCGCTGGCCAAGGAGCGCTGGGCCGGCGGCATCGACGCCGTCGGTAGCCACACGCTGGCCAATGTGCTCTCGATGACCTCCTATGGCGGCGCGGTCGCCGCCTGCGGCCTGGCCGGCGGCATGGACCTGCCGGCCAGCGTCGCGCCCTTCATCCTGCGCGGCGTCTCATTGCTCGGCATCGATTCAGTGATGGCGCCTAAAGCAGTCCGCCTCGAGGCATGGCGCCGCATCGCCACCGACCTCGATCTGCAGAAGCTCGCCAGCCTGTCCAGCACCATCGGGTTCGACGGCATCGTCGATGCCGCGCGCGACATCGTCGACGGCAAGATCCGCGGCCGCGTCGTCGTGGATATGTGACTCCGCCCAACTGCCGGAAGGGCGGATAAAATCGCCAGATTTGATGGCAAACCCGCCGCGCCTCGGCAAAAAGCGCTCATCCGCTAAAATTCGAACGATCCGCCGCAATTTTCCATAATCTCTGTCTGGCAAGGATTTCGGCATGATCGCGGAATCCGGCAGCCAACAGGCGGACACTGGCGACGACGTCGATGCGGTGCTCCCGCCGGCGTCGACGC
>NZ_RZTB01000300.1:0-997 GCF_003997735.1 Mesorhizobium sp. M7A.F.Ca.MR.148.00.0.0
AGCGTCTATGTGAAGGCCTTCCTTCGGAGGGCTTTCGATGACGATCAGGCTTGTTCTCGCCGGCTGCGGCAATATGGGTTACGCCATGCTCTCAGGCTGGCTGAAATCCGGTAAGCTCGCGCCATCAGCGGTTTTCGTGGTCGAGCCCAATGCCGATCTGCGCAATCGCGCGGCCACGCTGGGCTGCGCGACATCAGCCGATGCCGGCAGCATCCCGGCCGATGCCGTGCCCGATCTCGTCGTCATCGCGGTGAAGCCGCAGGTGATCCGCGATGTCACCTCCGCCTACAAGCGTTTCGGCGATGGCCGCACCACCTTCGTCAGCATCGCCGCCGGCACGCCGGCCACCACCTTCGAGGAAATCCTCGGCAACCGCGCGCCGATCGTGCGCTGCATGCCCAACACGCCGGCAGCAATCGGCAAGGGCATGATGGTGGTGTTCTCCAACAGGCTGGTTTCCGAAGACACCAAGCGTTTCGTCGCCGACCTTTTGTCGGCGAGCGGCGAAGTGACCACGATCGACGACGAGGGCCTGATGGATGCGGTGACCGCCGTCTCCGGATCTGGGCCGGCCTACATCTTCCATTTCATCGAAGCGCTGACCGTGGCCGCCGAGAAGGCCGGGCTGCCAACGGCGACCGCCAAGCTGCTCGCCATGCAGACAGTCTATGGCGCCGCCTCGCTGGCCGCCGAAAGCGGCGAGGAACCAGGCGTGCTGCGCCAGCAGGTCACCAGCCCCAACGGCACGACGGCCGCGGCGCTGGCCGTGCTGATGGGCGAGCACCGGCTGACCAATCTGCTGACGCAGGCGGTGGAGGCAGCGCGGCTCAGGTCTGTCGAACTGGGGAAATAAACGTCAACTCCTCCGCTGCCGAAGTTTTGATGGGTCGGACGTGCTTGCGTTGATGGCTTGGCGGAAATGCACATCGCTTCGTCATCCTGGGGCGAAGCAAGGAGCGCAGCGACGCGGCGCAGACCCCAGGATCCATGCCGCGAC
>NZ_RZTB01000301.1:0-992 GCF_003997735.1 Mesorhizobium sp. M7A.F.Ca.MR.148.00.0.0
TGGCGGCGGCCAGTGCCGCGTTGAGCGTCAGCGGATAGACATCCGGCGTCAGCTCCTTCTTCTCGATCAGGCAGCCGAGAATGCGGGCTTCGATGGGGGAAAGGATGGGAAGGTCATCGCTCATTGAAGTTCAGCCTCCCGGCGGTAAAAATCGGTTGCAAGGGCTCGATTGTGCGCTTGGCGGCCCTCGTCCCTGACCGTGCCAGCAAGATTCATTTCATAGTGTCCATAACGGGCCTCAAGGTAGCGCGCGATTGCGGTCGGGGTGAGACCGGACCCCATCTCCCGCGTCTGGCTTTTCCGCTCGATCAGGCTGCGGATTTCGTCGCATGCCCGTGCGGGTATCTCGGTCTGGTCGAGGCACTCGCCAAGATTCATCGGAGGCAGGCTGGCAAAGCCGTGCTGCTCCATCCAGTCCAGCGCTACCAGCGGCCGAATGAGATAAAACAGCTTCTTCAGCTTCACCTCGCCAGAGAAACTGCCGATCTTGGCGACATGCGACCGTGCAAGTCCGAGATAGTGATGCGAAACCTTTGCCGGATCGACGATCTCAGCCAACAGGTCGAGAAGGCGCCGGCGAAATCCCGCGACTTCCTCATAGACGATCGGTGACTTTGCCCATTCGACGATGACCGCATTGCCGCCGAGCGCCAGCAGCAAGGCCTTGCGCAGATCCCAGCCGCCGGCATCGATCTCGCCTTCGATAGGAAATTCAATCACGTCGCGTGCTTGTTCCAGCACGAGGTGATCGGGCACCGGCCTGACATAGACGAAGCGGCAATCATAGTCGCTGTCGGGAGACGGGAAACCCCAGGCGCGACTGCCGCTTTCGATGGCAAACAGGATCGTCACACCTTGGGTTCGCACCAGGTCGAGTCGCGCCCGGACTGCCGCAACGGCGTCCGGCGAAAAATCAGCAGGTAGCCGCTTCATTCAGGGCCTAAACCCTTCTCTCCACCATCATCTTCTTGATCTCGGCGATCGCCTTGGCC
>NZ_RZTB01000302.1:0-991 GCF_003997735.1 Mesorhizobium sp. M7A.F.Ca.MR.148.00.0.0
AGAGTTGTAATGCGCCCAGCAGGATTCTTGTCGCCCGATCCCGCTATGAGGAATTCCTGTTCCGGATGACGGAGGCGGTCCGAAAAATCAGGATCGGTCCACCGGATGACCCTGCAACGCAGATGGGTCCCATGGCAAACGCGCGGCGAATCGAGGCCATGCAACGCCTGACCAAAGATGCGGTAGAGGGCGGCGCCCAAATCGAGACCGGTGGCACCCCCCTTGACCGACCGGGGTTTTACTGGCCGCCAACCATCCTGACTGGCGTACCGAAGGAAGCGAGAGTGCTTCATGAAGAGCCGTTCGGACCGATTCTCACCGTGGCGCCTTTCGATACGATCGAAGAGGCGATCGAGGAAGCCAACGCCACCGAGTACGGTCTGGCCGCCTACTTGTTTACTGGCGCGGCCGATACGCAACAGAAGCTTATCAATGGTCTCTCTGCGGGCGCAGTTAGTGTGAATTACCTGAAAGGGGTTTCCGCGGATGCGCCTTATGGGGGCGTCAAGCAAAGCGGCTATGGATATGAAGGCGGCGAGCAGGGGGTGCGAAGCTTCCAGATTTTGAAAATGGTCAATGGCCTCGGTTCGTTTGGATAAAATCCGGTGGGAAACAGAACACGGACCATCGCAGGTCGCGACATCACAAGGAGCGTCGCCGACGCCCTTCAGTACATCTCGTACTATCATCCTCCAGATTATATCCGGTCTCTTTCTCACGCATACACGCGAGAACAGAGCCCGTCGGCGAAGAATGCCATAGGTCAGATTCTGCTGAACTCCCGCATGGCGGCCTTTGGGCGGCGCCCGATCTGTCAGGACACCGGACTTGTGGTTGTCTTCGCAAAGGTCGGCATGGATGCCCGCATTAAGTCAACGGCCAGTTTCGCTGATCTTGTGAATGAGGGCGTACGTCAAGCCTATCTCGATCCGGACAATCCCCTTCGGGCATCGATCGTTGCGGATCCCCTCGCTAGACGGGTCAACACCCG
>NZ_RZTB01000303.1:0-989 GCF_003997735.1 Mesorhizobium sp. M7A.F.Ca.MR.148.00.0.0
GCCTGGGGCCGATCTGCTGGATCACCAATCCGGCCGCCAGTGAGCCAAGGTCGCCGCAAGTCTGCAGGTCGCGGCCTTGCGTGTAGCCATGCAGGAAGCCGGCGGCATAGAGATCGCCGGCGCCCGTCGTGTCGACCAGTTCCTTGATGGCGGTCGCCTTGATCACCACGGTCTCGTCGCCGCGCACGATCACCGAGCCTTTTTCCGAGCGGGTCACGGCGGCGATCCGGCAATCCTTGCGGATCTGCGCCAGCGCCTCGTCGAACGACGATGTCTGGTAGAGCGACTTGATCTCGTGGCTGTTGGCAAAGACGATGTCGACCGTGCCCGAGCGCATCAGGTCGAGGAATTCGTCGCGGTAGCGGTCGACGCAGAACGAATCCGACAGCGTCATCGACACTTCGCGGCCTGCCGCGTGCGCCAGCTTCGCCGTCTGGCGGATTGCCTCCTTGGCGCGCGGCGGGTCCCACAGATAGCCTTCGAAATAGGTCACCTTGGCGCCAGACGCCTTGTCGGCTTCGACATCCTCAGGGCCAAGCTCGACGCAGGCGCCGAGATAGGTGTTCATCGAGCGCTCGCCGTCGGGCGTGACGAAGATCATCGAGCGCGCCGTCGGCGGCTCACCCTTGAGCGGCGTGGTGTCGAAGGCGACGCCCTGCGCATGGATGTCGTGGGCGTAGATTTCGCCCAGCGCATCGTTGGAGACCTTGCCGAAGAAGGCGGCGCGGCCGCCGAAGCTGGCGACGCCGGCCGCCGTGTTGCCGGCGCTGCCGCCGGACGCCTCGATCGCCGGCCCCATGCGGCTGTAGAGCAGTTCGGCGCGCTGTGTGTCGATGAGGTTCATCGCGCCCTTGATGATGCCGTTGGTCTCGAGGAATACCTCGTCGCACTGGGCGATGATGTCGACAATGGCATTGCCGATGCAAAGCACGTCATAATCCGGCATCAAAATCTCCGCCAAAACCCGAGCCGGCTTCTTGCCACGCCGG
>NZ_RZTB01000304.1:0-987 GCF_003997735.1 Mesorhizobium sp. M7A.F.Ca.MR.148.00.0.0
CGGCATTAACGATCATCGACAACGCAATGCGATCCTTGATCGATCCGCCGGGATTCTGGCTTTCGATCTTGACGAAGCGACGACACCTGCCGGTATCGAATCTCTTCAGTTCGACGACCGGCGTCTCCCCAATCAGATCGAGCACTGACAAATGGCGGACGCAGGCGAGAGGACGCCTTTGTCGACGGTCGGCGGAACATCTCGAGGCTCATGCGGCTGCGGTCTCCAGAATGTCGGCATAGTGCCGTTGCGCAATATCGGGATGCGAGCGCAGTCGGCTCTTCAGCAGTTGCGGAACAGGGGATTGTCGGGGTCGCTGGCGGGGCACCCGCTTCGGCAGCCAGTTCAGGCGGCAGGTCAAGAAACCGTATGTCGGCATCAAGCCGCGCGCCGAAGAAGAAGGGAATAGAAACAGTGCCCTTCGAAAGACCCAGGGCGACGGAAATCATTGCATCGGGCGAGTTCATGCGCCTGAAGCAGCGCTGGCTGCAACTGCTTCATAGCGACAGGCGGGCGGAGACTCTAGCGGGGCTTTCGCCGCTTGGTTGATTGAGGCTCTCGACGAAGCCACTAAGATTCGGCGGCCGATAATAGCTTGCTGCTCATTGGGACGCCGACCAACGCCGGGATTGAGAAAGGCAACCCTGCCCCACAAGGCGGGTGTCACACGTGCGGTGCGTCCGCTCGTCGCGCCGGATGGTCTTTGAGACCTGGGTTCACGGCTATTCAGATGCACCCCTGTCGGCTTTTCGGTGCAGGCCGCCAGGCGGCGTGTTGCAGCAGCGGTAATTAGTTTGAGAGCGTGCGAGCACGGGCTGCATAGTGAGATCATTTGCCGGCGTGGGGACCAAGGTGTGGCGCAGCCTTAGAGAACTCAACACCGAGACCGGAGCAACGGAGACGGCTCTTTCGTCGAGACAGTTTAATTGGAAGGCCGAGAAGCACCGGCTGGGTAGCGTCACGCCGCATCATTCTTTGCGGAGCTGG
>NZ_RZTB01000305.1:0-986 GCF_003997735.1 Mesorhizobium sp. M7A.F.Ca.MR.148.00.0.0
GCATTCGAGCCTCGATCGCGTGGACGGCATACTCAATGCAGTATTCAGTGGCACATTCAGCTATTGGGGTGAATTGAAGGCCTTGCTCGTCCGGCTCGCCGAGGCGCAAGGCACCGCAAATGCCGCTCGTCGTACGGCGTGCCCAACAATTTGACGCTGGTGTCTGGCCGAAATCGCCTAACTGGGAAGATTCAAACGCCGATGTTGCGTGCGATGCTGTCGGCCGCCATACGCCTACGCCACTCGAGAGGCCCGGAATTGTGAATGGAGTTTCCCTCAACATCGACGGCCATGATAACAGGCATGTCCTGCACATCGAATTCATAGATGGCTTCCATGCCCAGGTCTTCAAAGGCAACGATCCGCGCCTTCTTAATCGATTTTGAGATCAGGTACGCAGCGCCACCCACTGCAGCAAGATAGGGCGTTTTGTGTCTTATAATCGACTCGATGGCCGCCGGTCCCCTTTCCGCTTTGCCGATCATCGCAAAAAGGCCGGTTTCGGCGAGCACCTTGTCCGTAAAATCGTCCAAGCGGCTGGAGGTTGTTGGACCGGCGGGTCCAACGACCTCATTCCTCACTGCCCGGACGGGACCGACATAGTAGATCACGCGTCCCGTCAGATCGACCGGAAGCGGCTTGCCGGCATCGATCAGCTCGACCATTCGTTTGTGGGCAGCGTCACGGCCCGTCAGCATCTTTCCAGACAGCAGGAGCGTTTCACCGCAGCGCCACGATGCCGTCTCTTCCTTCGTCAGCGTATCTAAATTGACCCGCCGGACGCCGGCTGGGTTCAATTCGTCGGCTCCGATGTCGGGCCATTCGCGCAAATCGGGCGGCTGGAGCCTGATGGGTCCAGAGCCGTCCAAAGTAAACTTCAGGTGCCGGTTGGCGGCGCATTGCGGGATGAGCGCCACAGGCTTGGACGCCGCATGAGTAGGATAGGTCGCAACCTTGACGTCAACGACTGTCGTCAGACCACCAAG
>NZ_RZTB01000306.1:0-982 GCF_003997735.1 Mesorhizobium sp. M7A.F.Ca.MR.148.00.0.0
AAAACAGGTTCAAACCGTGAACAAAATCTGGCATGGTGCCTGGCATGCCGATCATCTCCCCCGTCTCGATCAACCCTCTCATCGACGGCCGCCAGTCCGAACGCGCCATGCTGGTGCGGCGCGGCGTACAGCGGCTGCTCAGGGATATGGGCGCACATGTGTTGCCTGAACTGTCGCTGGCCACGGGCCGCCGCGCCGACCTCGTCGCGCTGACCCGGCAGGGCGATATCTGGATCATCGAGATCAAATCCTCGATCGAGGATTTCAGGGTCGACCGCAAATGGCCCGACTACCGGCTGCACTCCGACCGCTTCTTCTTCGCCACCCATCCCGGCGTGCCCTCGGAGATCTTTCCGCAGGAATGCGGCTTCATCCTCTCCGACGGCTACGGCGCCGAGATCCTGCGCGATGCGCCCGAGCACCGCATGGCAGCGGCAACGCGCAAAGCGCTGATGCTGCGGATCGCGCGGGCCGGCGCTTCGCGGCTGCTGGCGGCAGAGCTTGCCGGCGTGTCGGTGCCGGCGCTGGAGGGTGAGAGCGAGTAGCGATTGTCCCCCAAGTCCTAAGACTGCCTCTACTCTTCACCGTCCTCCACGCCACCCCTGGCGGGCGCCATGAGCAGCACGGCAGCGCCCAGGATGGCGGCGATGAAGGAGCCGGCGAGGATGCCGACCTTGACCGCGTCCTGCAGCGCCACGTCGCCGGCGAAGGCGAGCAGGCCGATGAACAGGCTCATGGTGAAACCGATGCCGCACAGCAGCGATATGCCGATCATGTGCGTCCAGCCGGCATTGGCGGGCAGGTCGGCAAGACCGAGCCTAATGGCAAGTGCCGAAGAGCCGAACACGCCGACCAGCTTGCCGACCACCAGGCCGGCGGCGACACCCAGCGTCAACGGCTCAATCAGCGCACTGACGCTGAGACCGGCGAGCGAAACGCCGGCATTGGCAAAGCCAAAGATCGGGATGACGACGAAGGCCAC
>NZ_RZTB01000307.1:0-973 GCF_003997735.1 Mesorhizobium sp. M7A.F.Ca.MR.148.00.0.0
GCCGGCCAAGGAGCGGACGATCAGTTCAAAGCCGCGCGCGGGTGAAAAGATACCGGTCAACACGCCGACGACCATCCATGGACTGCTGGAGTTCGAGAACGGTGCCGTTATAACGCTCAACACCAGCTGGGACGTCTGGGCCCACGGCCACGCGCCGATGGAACTCTATGGCGAGGCGGGTACGGTGTTCGTGCCGGACCCGAACTTCTTCGGTGGTGACGTTCGCTTCACCGACGCGGCCAAGCCGGTCAAGAAGCTGCCGAACTGGCCGCATCCGTTCGGCGTACCCAACGAGATGCATTCGCAAGGCATGATGGCCAACTACCGCACATCGGGCCTCGCCGACATGGCAGTGGCGATCGCGGAAGGCCGGCCGCACCGCTGTTCGATGGAGCTGGCGCTGCACGCCGTCGACGTGATGACCGGCCTGTTGCGCTCCGGCGAAACCGGCAAGTTCGTCGCCATGCAGACCACCTGCGAACGGCCGGCCGCACTTGGCGTCAAGGAAGCCAAGGCGCTTTTGGCGAAGAAGAAATAGGGCAGCACACCTCAACCCTCTCCCCGTTCCGACGGAGAGAGGGTAAGGGTGAGGGGCAGAGCCAACTCGCCGCGTTGTCGCGATGCAGCCGACCGGCTCGCTTCCATTTGAGGATTTTCCGATGCCCTACACGCCTGCCGAAAACCGCTATGAAAAGATGATCTACAACCGCTGTGGCCGCTCCGGCCTGAAGCTGCCGGCAATCTCGCTCGGCCTATGGCATAATTTCGGCAACGACACGCCGCACAGGACCAAGCAGGCGATCGCGCGCAAGGCCTTCGACCTCGGCATCACGCATTTCGACCTCGCCAACAATTACGGTCCGCCGCCCGGTTCTGCCGAAACCGCCTTCGGCGAGATCCTGCGCACCGATTTCGCCGCCTACCGCGACGAGCTGATCATCTCGACCAAGGCCGGCTACGAGATGTGGGCCGG
>NZ_RZTB01000308.1:0-943 GCF_003997735.1 Mesorhizobium sp. M7A.F.Ca.MR.148.00.0.0
ATCGTCACCTGCACCGCATAGACGCTGTGGGGACGCTGCGACATGAACAAAGGCGCCGCCACGCGACGTCCCAGCAAGCCAACATCCACGCCTTGCCCGACGGCCTCGACGACGCCCGCCGCCTCGACGCCCGGGATCATCGGCAGTTGCGGCGTTACCGCGTAGCGGTCCGCGCGCATCAGCGCTTCGAAGAAGTTGATCCCGGCGGCATGGACACGGATCAGCACCTCGCCGGCCTGCGGCACCGGCGCCGGCAGATCGACTACCTCCAGCATCTCGGGACCGCCGAAGCGGCTGAGTTGAATGGCTTTCATGGCAAACTCCGATCGCACTGGCATCGGCAGCGGTTTGCCACTATCTGCGGAGCCTCGACTACACACTCATTTGTCCCCTGCTGACCAGGAGGTGACCATGGCTGCACTGATCAAAAGACTGCCGATGCTGCCGGCGGAACGGGCGCTGAAAGTGATCGCGGGTCGCTGGAAGGCGGTTATCCTCTACCATCTCTTCGATGGTCCCCGGCGCCTGTCGGCGCTCAAGACGCTGATGCCGGGCATCACCCAGAAAGTGCTGATCCAGCAGCTTCGCGAAATGGAAGAGCACGGCCTGGTCAGCCGCGAAATCTTCGCCGAAGTGCCATCGCGCGTCGAATATTCGGCGACGCGCCTCGGCCTCAGCCTCGAGCCGATCCTGCTGGCGCTCTGCCAATGGGGCCAGCACCACGCCGACGAGTTGAACGAGACGAACCGCCTCGCAGACTGCATCATACGGCCGAGGCAGGCGACGCACGCACAAATGGCATAAATCGAATCGACGGGGCGACGCGGGCTGCCGTCGCAGGGTTGTCGATTGTCCACAGAACGGATCCAAAAAATGCGCCGCATAGCCTCAGGCGACCTTTATCAGACCTACGATCTTGGTGACTTGCGCATCACCTCCTTGC
>NZ_RZTB01000309.1:0-950 GCF_003997735.1 Mesorhizobium sp. M7A.F.Ca.MR.148.00.0.0
GTTCTGCGTCCAGCCAAGCAGACCCATTTTCCAGAATTTTTCCCGTAGCGAGACTGGAGGGCTACTGCTTCTCTATGCCATCCTTACAACGCGTTGAGTTCCACTGTGCCGTCCAGAATTATCTGTCGTTGTCCAGAATTAAGCCGGGCTTAGAACTGAAACGAACCCGCCGAAAGGTACGAGCGGCCCTCACTCGATAAGGGTTACCAAACCTATTCCTGTGGGCTACCAATCCGCGTGGTGGGTGGCCTTAGGTTACCAATCAGTGTGGCGTCCGGAATTATCTGCCTCTCTCCGGAATTAAGCCGAGATTAGAAGATCGGTGCGGTATTGCGCCCGGTCAAACCGTCTCGATTTGCGGCGTAGCCGACGTGTCTCACGCTTGGCGGCGTCGCACGCTGGTCCCGATTGTCGCCCGAATATCTGCCTACCGGCGACAGTGAATGCGCCAAGCTAGACCTTCGTCGATAGGGCGGCTCCGGTTTACCAATCCTGTCGTCCTAGGTTGACCAATCCGTTGTCGACCGTGAGCGGGTTTACCAATAAGGGCGGCTATATTCTGCGCAAACCCAATCACCTGATGCCAATCCAGAATTAATCGTCATTAAGGGCATTGGTAAACTCAGTCTGAAACCCCACCCTTAGCCAGAAAACTCTCCTGTTTTCAATCGCATAGCCCGCCCGCCAGCAACCGATAATTCGGGACCGGTAAACCCGTGAAAGGCCCAATAATTCCGGACGTCACACCAGTCTGCCCTTTTATGCGACTTTTCGAGCACAGACCGGGAACATCTGACCGTTTCCATTCATCGCCCAAGGCCGGTTTAGCGCTGGAAAAGCCAAAGTGCGGGAGTAAGAATGGCCGCAACGGGGCCGGAAGCCGTCGGTCAGCTTTCGGGGAGTGATCCCGGTAAGTTCGCAACTCATTCGCTTCTTTTCTGCAGTGCCCG
>NZ_RZTB01000030.1:0-3285 GCF_003997735.1 Mesorhizobium sp. M7A.F.Ca.MR.148.00.0.0
AGTTGACCGATGAAAAAAGGCTCCAGAGGTACATTTGCATACTCGACCCGACCAATGCATGGAGGGTCTGGATTGCGAGATGGAGATGCCGGCTTCACTGAGAGGCCAGCTTCTGACCGGGCGGCCGAAGGAGCGAGCCGAGGCTGCCCGCGCAATTCTGGAGCGTATCCACAAAAGCAAGATGGATGGTGGCAAACCAAATCGGCTCCTCGATTAATCGTGCCTTCTGCGCTTCGTGGCGAGACCGCTGTCATGGTCGGCTCGGCCAGTTGGCGCGGGCTAGAGGCGGACCGTCGGCGCCGACAAGCTGATCCTTCGGATCAAGCTCGAAGCCGGCTCTTTGCTGCTGCCGGCCATGTTGTGCCAGGGGCAACATGGCTGGCTGTGCAAGGTAGCTCGGGCCGACGGTTTTCGTGCGGCTTGTCGCCCCACTCGCCGGTAAATTAGTCGAATGGAATGTGTATCCTCGATGTAACAGTCCGGCCCCCGCAAGAGGTCATTGGCGGCACAAAGCGGCGGACCCTCGTCATTTGACGACTAGGAAAGCCGGCGGCATTCGATCAGCCATTGGCAGGAAACACTGATGATCGCTTCGGCTCCCGCCGAGGGCAATCTGTAGGGATCGGGCTGGGGCACTACATGAATCTCAACAATCGCAATCGTCGCTATCGCAACCGCTTGCTGGTCAGCACGGCGATGGCCGGGGCGACGCTGCTCGGCTTGGGCCAAAATGCCGACGCCGCCTGCACGCCGGCGGCGCCACCCAACTATGTCTGCTCCGGCGTCAACACGACCGGCCAAATCGTGCCGTCCGGAATCGGCCTGCCGCTCGACGCAGGCGATCTGCTGACCCTTCTGCTGGCGCCCGCCAATCCGGCTGTTACCACTGACCCTGGGTTCAGTGTCTCCACCAGTGATCCCTTCGCGCTCGGCATACTGGGCAAAGGTGCGGTCAGTTATACCGATGCCAATTCTTCGGCGCTAAGCTCGACGGGCATAGGCCTTGGCGTCGTGTCGCTGGTTCCGCAGGTGGCGCCTCCCTATTACGGACCGAACCCGGGTGGCGCAGTGACCATCGATACCAATGGTGCCTTGACCGGCGCCCTGATCGGCCTCGCCGCCATCAATACCGGCGACGGCGCCACCGCCGTCAACGCCACCGGCGATATCACGGCGACCGGCGCCAATGGCTATGGCGTCCTCGTCTATTCGCTAGGCTCGGATGCCGACGTCACCACCGGAAAAGTGAGCGGCACCAATGTCGGCATTTCCGCGATCAACCAGGGGGCGACCGCAGCCCTGAGCATCACCGCCAATGGCGACGTGACTGGCGGCACCGGCGACGGCATCCATGCCGTCAATGGCGGACAACAACTCGATGTCGTCAATACGATTCTGAATGGTACCGTGACCTTTTCAGGCCCGACCGTCCCTGCTGGCAGCGATCTGAATGTCACCGCCTACGGCAAGGTGACCGGCGGCCGGTACGGCATCTTTGCCTCGAACGATGGCAGCGGCGCCACCAGCATCATAGCCACGACGGCTGCCGTAGCCGGGTCAAGCGAAGACGGTATTTATGCCACCAACGGCACCACGGCGACCGACCTGACGGTGAGTGCCGCGGCGGTTAGCGGCAAGGGCGGCATCGCCGTCACCAACAACGGCACAGGCTTCACCAGCGTTACGGCGACGGGCTTGGTGACTGGGGCAAGCAACAACGGCATCGATGCCTACACAGACGGGGCCGGACTGACGGTGAGTGCGGCGGCAGTCAATGGCGGCTTCGCCGGCATTTCTGCCCAGAACAACGGAACTGGCGCCACCAGCGTGACCGCGACGGGTACGGTGACCGGAACCGCCGACAACGGCATCGATGCCTATACCACGGGTACGGGCCTGACAGTGAACGCCGTGGCAGTCACCGGCGGGACCAATGGTATCCGCGCCTACAACAGCGGCAACGGAGCCACCGGCGTGACGGCGACCGGCATGGTGACCGGAATAGGCGCCGACGGCATATACGCCTTCAACGCCGCCACCGCGACGGGCGGCCTGACGATCGACGTCACGGCAGTCAACGGCCACGAAAACGGTATCAATGCCGATAACAGGGGAACCGGCGCCACCACCATCACGGCGACAGGTACGGTCGAAGGCGGCGACGCCGCGATCAAGGCGGTGTCGTCCGCGGGCCAGGCGATTTCCATCACCACAAGCGGTCTGGTGCGCAACAACGCGCAAACCTCCGCGGCGCTGGCAATCGATGCATCGGGCGGCCCGGTGGCCTTCAACAACAATGGGACCCTGATCGGCACGGTCAAGCTGGGCGCAGCAGTGGGCAATGTCGTCACCAACGGTGGCAATTGGGCCACCGCCGGCGGCAGCAACGCGTTCAGCGGCGGCACGTTGGTCAACAATATCGGCAACAACATTTATGCCGCCAACCTCGGCGCAACCGTCGCCGTGACGACGACGTTCAACGGCTTGGCCAGTTTCACCAACAAGGGCCAGTTGAGCATGATGAATGACGTGGCTGGCGACATCACCGAGCAGACCGGTGGCAATGCGGCCTTCGCCGCTGGCTCGGTGCTGGCCGTCGACGTCAGCGGTGCCAGCGCGGATAAATTCACAACCACGGGAACTGCCGATATCACGGATGCGATTCTAGGGGTGCGTGTCGGCGGCCTTGCCATCGGCACCTACACAGTGCTGACGGCGAATGGCGGGCTGACCGGTACGTTCAACGGTGTGACCGGCGCCACCAGCACTCCATTCCTGTCTGTGACCGACACCTATGATGCCAACAACGCCTATCTCGACGTGACCAAGGTGCGCGACTTCGCCGATGCCGGGCTGACGCCGAACCAGATTGCCACCGGTGAAGGGCTGGACAGCCTGACCGGTGGGGCTGTGTTCAATGCCGTTGCCGGTCTAGCCACCGACGCCGAAGCCCAGGCAGCCTTCGACCAGCTTTCGGGGGAAATCCACGCCTCGGCCAAGGGCATGCTGGTCGAGGACAGCCGCTTTGTCCGCGACGCAGCGACCAGCCGCATCCGCGCCGCTTTCGGCGATGTTGGCGCGGCCGCATTGCCGGTCATGGCCTATGGCGAAGGCGGTCCCGAAATGGTCGCCGCCGACACCGACCGCTTTGCCGTCTGGGGCCAGGCTTTCGGGTCCTGGGGCAGCACGGACTCCGACGGCAACGCCGCTGCCTTCGATCGTTCGACGGGGGGCCTGCTGGCGGGCGCCGACACGCTGGTGGGCGGCTGGCGTGTCGGTTTGCTC
>NZ_RZTB01000030.1:3295-61970 GCF_003997735.1 Mesorhizobium sp. M7A.F.Ca.MR.148.00.0.0
GGGGGGCCTGCTGGCGGGCGCCGACGCGCCAGCCGCCCACCAGCGTGTCGGCCTGCTCGGCGGCTACAGCCATTCGAGCTTCGATGCCGACGATCGCAACTCTTCGGGCAAGAGCGACAGCTATCATCTCGGCCTCTATGGCGGCACCAACTGGGGCGCCATCGCTTTCCGCACCGGCGCCGCCTACTCCTGGAGCAGTCTGTCGACCAAACGCTCGGTTGCTTTCAACGGCTTTACGGATGGGTTGTCGGCCGACTACGATGCCGGCACCGCGCAGGTCTTTGGCGAACTCGCCTACAAGGCCGATGCCGGACAATTCAGGTTCGAACCGTTCGCCAACCTGGCCTATGTCAGCGTCCATACCGACGGCTTCACCGAAGACGGTGGCGATGCGGCACTGACCAGCGCCGGTACGTCCACCGATGCGACCTTCACCACGCTCGGCCTGCGCGGTTCCTCGCACTTCGCGTTTGGCGGCATGAACGTCACGGTGCGCGGCATGCTCGGCTGGCGTCATGCCTTCGGCGACGTCACGCCGACCTCGACCTTCGCCTTCGCTGGCGGCGACGCCTTCACCATCGCCGGGGTGCCGATCGCCAGGGACAGCGCCGTCATCGAGGCTGGCCTCGACTTCAACCTCGCTTCCAACGCTAAGCTCGGCCTGTCCTACACCGGCCAATTCGGCGGCGGCACGGTCGACCAGGGCGCCAAGGTCGATCTCGCCGTGAAGTTCTGACGGCAACAGGTGGCGAGCAGCAAGAAGCGCACCGTCACCACGGTAATGGCAAGAAACTGCTGGAGGTTGCATGGTCAAGTCAAAGGTCGATTTCCACACGAAGCATGAAAGCGGTTTTGCCCCAACACAGGGATGTAGACTGCCATTCGACACGGACCTTCTGGAAGGCGAGGCCAAGGCGCGAGAGAAATTGCTTGGCAAGCAGAACGCTTTCCTTTCCAAGGCAAGACGCTCCGCCAAAGACGTCGACCATCTGATCGAAGAGATGGTCGCGTTCGAAAAGATCCGGTCTGGACACTATTGGCGAGACTATCGGTCGGACCTGATTGCGCGGAAAGTGCGATCGGCGGTTGGCAAAACAGGATCCTTGCTCGATCTAGGCAGATTGTCGCAACGACCAGCGACCAGCACGGTTATGATACCACGCCTCGATATACCGGACCTGGGGCCCGTTCCTTTTGGTCCGGTCGAACGGGGGGAATTGCAGAGGATCGACCTGAACACGGTCGATCGAGGAACCTACTTCGACAAGTGGTTCAACTATAATGGACGGTGGACGCTCACCCAACTCTACGATCATGCCGTGACCGATCCGGTACCGCTCTCAATGGATTTCGTCAGTGCCAACAATCTGGATCCATACGATTCGGATGGCCTGCGCGCAACGAGCGAGACCGGCATCTGGTTCACCTATGTGCCGGACATGGACGGCTACGTAACGGTTTTCTGGCTATCGGACCGCGTGACCTATCGCCTGTTCAGACAATACTATCCGCGCGATGCCGACGGCTGGGCGAATGGTTGGCTCTCGGTGGAAGGAGTTGTCGGCATCTGGACGAACAATTCATTCGCGGGTCGCGACTACGTCGAAATTTCGAGCAGCAACGGCAATGCGCACGACACGCTACAAGCGAGCGGGGTCCTTTTCATTCACAACAGTACATATCCCGTCCAGGCAGGAAAGCCGGTCCATGTGCTGATCGGAACGCGGTCGAAAGTCTTTAGTGTTTGCGACGGGACGGGCATCAATTTGGGGGCGGGCGTTGTCGCGCGAATTGACCACCCCATTTCCATCTTCACGCGAGCGGGACTGGAGCCATATTCGCCATTCTACTGAACCTGGATGATAACTGGGCCGCCACCGTTTCGAGACATTCGAACCGGGATAAGGTGGAACTGTCGGGCCGATAACCGGCAGGCCGGAAAGCCGACGCGCGATTTTTGTGCCGTCCATCGAACAGGGGGCGGCCGCGCTCCGGGCGATCCGGCGGTCTTGAGCGCGCAGCGCACGCGGTGCGGTCTTTGGTTCCAAAAACGTTGCGAAACGACCCGAGAGCGGTTATACAGACCGCGAATTTCCCATTTTGGTGGCTCTAAACCACCGCCCGCGCGGGAACGCGGGCGAACGAGAAGGATTTGTAAAATGGCCAATACGCTGCTGATGCCCAAGGCGACCGCTGTCTGGCTGGTCGACAATACCGCACTTTCCTTCGAGCAGATCGCGCAGTTCTGCGGGCTGCACCCGCTCGAGGTCAAGGCAATCGCCGACGGTGAATCGGCGCAAGGCATCAAGGGCATGGACCCGATCATGACCGGACAGCTGACCCGCGACGAGATCGCCCGTGCCGAGAAGGATCCGAACCAGCGCCTGAAGCTTTCGGATCCCAAGGTGCGGGTGCCTGAATCCAAGCGCAAGGGTCCGCGCTACACGCCGCTGTCGAAGCGCCAGGACCGGCCGAACGCGATTCTGTGGCTGGTGCGCAACCATCCCGAGCTCAAGGACGCGCAGATCTCGCGTCTCGTCGGCACCACCAAGTCGACGATCGAACAGATCCGTGAGCGCAAGCACTGGAATTCGGCCAATCTGCAGCCGATGGATCCGGTCACGTTGGGCCTCGCCTCGCAGATCGACCTCGACATGGAAGTCAATCGCGCCTCGCGCGGCCGCGAACAGGCGCAGCCGGTCGGCGACACGCTGCTGCCGGCGGCCCTAACCGAGCGGCTGGTGCCGGCTCCCGAAAAGCCGAAGGACGAGGATGCCGAACTCGACGCCAATGCCGTGTTCGCCAAGCTCTCGGCCTTGAAGTCGAAGAACACGGACAATGACGACGACGAGTGAGGTTGTCTGATATTCCAAGAAAGCCCGCTTCGAGCGGGCTTTTTTTGTAGCTGCGTCAGGTTTCAGCTGCGCGCCGCGCGGTCCGGCGCCATGCCATAGTCCTCGCTGCGCTCCACCGCGCGGTAGAAGTCGGCAAGCTGCTTGCCGCGCTCCGGCTTGAAGATGCGGCCGGCGATGACCACGGAGGCGATGCGATCGATGCGGAAGGCGCGGAAATCGTCGCGCATCTCGCACCAGGCGACCAGGGTCCACACCTTGCCCCAAAACCACAGACCGAGCGGGCGGATATCGCGGGCTGTGCCGCGGCCGGCCTCGTCGGAATAGTCGATGGTCAGCACCTGGCGTTTTTCGACCGCGCGCTCGATCAGGTCGATCGCCTCGCGGGCGGCGTCGCTGACCACCCACATCGGTGTGTGGATCTCAGTGCGGGCGATGCGGTCTTTCTCGGCATCGGGCAATACGGCGCCGATCTTGACCAGCGCCTCGTCGGCGGCCCTCGCCATGGCGGCACCGCCAAAGGCACGCACCATGCGGGCGCCGGCGACCAGCGCGACGATCTCGTCACGTGTGAACATCAGCGGCGGAAGGTCGAAACCCTCCCTCATCATGTAGCCAACGCCGGCCTCGCCGTCGATCGGCACCCCGGTCGATTGCAGATCGGCAATGTCGCGATAGATGGTTCGCTCGGAAACCTCGAGCCACGTGCCGAGCTTCTGGGCGGTGACCAGTCGGCCACCGCGCAGATGCTGCACGATCTGGAAGAGCCTGTCGGCGCGGCGCATCGTATGGTCCCTCGGCGTTGTCTCTATGCATGTCGCCCAAAACTGATGTCCACTTTTGGACGGCACGGCACCGTGTTTTCGCGCATGCCGTTATCCCAAAACCGCAGAACACTTTTGGGCGCGTGCCTCATGGTTTCAGCCCTTCGCGCTTGCGCTGCGCGGCGACGAACTCCGCGCCAAAGGACAGTTTCTTCGTCGTCGGTGTTTTCGCATCGAGCACGCGCCAGAACGGTGCCACGTCACTCAGCGCCATGCCGCGCTGGAGGTCCTCGTTGGCGGCTTCGGCAACAGTGCGCAGATGATAGCCTATGGTGACCGGGCATGTCACTTCGGCGCCATGCTGGATGGCAAGTGCTGTCCGTAGCGCACGCACATCTATCTCGATGCCTTCGGGAATCGAGCGGATGAAATCATCAACCTGGCGCGCCGTCGGCACCAGCATAAGCTGGCCTTCGATGACATCGGCCATCGTGCGTGGCGTTGGCTTCACGCCGATGATGCCTGGTGTGCTCAGTCTGTCGTTCCAACTCTTCATCGATCGTCCTTTGACGCCAATGCGCGGTGTCCGAAGCTGACACCATTGCACGGCCCTCCTGACAGCATACTGTCAGGAGCCTTCAGCATATTCCTTGGCAAACAGTGTCCGCATCCGCGCGAGATCGCTGCCTCTTTCGGGGTAGAGCGTCTTCAGAAAGGCGAGCGCGAAGGTGCCCGGCGCCGAGCCCGGCGCGGAAACAATTTTGCCGTCGGCTACGGCATGCGGCACATCCTGGTAGTTCTCGGCACCGGCATAACCGGTTTCATGACCCTTGATCCACTCGCGGCCATTGCTGGTATGCTTGGCCTTCTCGAACAGGCCGGCGCGGGCCAGCGCCAGCGTGCCGGCGCAGATGCCGCCGACCACACCGCCGCGCGATGCAATGGCGGCAAGCAGGTTGCCTACATCAGGCTGTGCCTTGCTCGTCCACTGGTCGGAACCAATGACGGCAATGGCATCGAGATCGGCATTCTCGCTGGCGCCTGTTGAGCGATCGGGGATCAGCCGAAAGCCGCTAATGCCAGTCACCTGCTTGCCATCCGGTGTTAGCGACATGGCACGGGCGCCGAACCACTCGACCGCCGAGGCCGCCAGAAGCCCATATTCCCAGTCGGCAAAACCTTCGATGAAAAGGAAACCGATCGTCTTCTGTTCGGGCATAAGCTCGCTCCCATCCTCACGCACCGGACCTGTTATCTGGGCGTTGACGCGCCCACATCCAATCGCCGGTCGAAAATTGACTTCAATTGCCGCGAGGGCCACGGTCCGCATACATATCCGGCCAGCCGATATCCTTGCGAATGTCCGCCGGCAACGAGTTCATGAACCGCTGGGTGCGGATCTCGTTGCGCATCGTGCGGATCTTGCCGACATAGTGCTGCATGCCGCGCAGAATGGTGTAACCGTTCATGGCTAAGTCTCCTCTCTCTGTGTAGAGGCACTATCGCATACCCCTCCTGACAGCAGTCTGTCAGGAGGATGTCAGGGCGCGAGACAAAGGTGCGGCCCCGCAGGCAAGGCATCGCTTTCGCCATCGAACGGTGCCTCAAGGCAGGTTTGCGACTTCCGGTTGTTCATGGCGACGGCGTTGTTTTCGGCGCCGCTGTTCAGCTTCCGGCGACGGACTGTCGGAATACGAGGCCTTCAGCGAGGTGACCGCAGGTCTGATATGAAGGGAGAAAATTCTTCCCCAACAGCAGGGAGACGACGATGAGCTTGCAACTGACAGGTATCCACCATCTGACCGCCATCACCGCCAATGCGCCCGGCAATCTTCATTTCTACACCAAGGTGCTGGGTCTGCGGCTGGTCAAGAAGACCGTAAACCAGGACGACACCTCGGCCTACCACCTTTTCTATGCCGACGGCGAAGCGACACCGGGCACCGACCTTACCTTCTTCGACTGGCCGGTCGGCCGCGAGCGGCGCGGCACGCACAGCATCGTGCGGACCAGCCTCAGGGTCGGCAGCCGGGAGAGCCTTGCCTGGTGGAAGCAACACTTGACCGACGAAGGCCTGGTAACAGGAGAGATCGCCGACATCGGCGGTTATGCGTCACTGGACTTCGAAGATCCCGAGGGCCAGCGTCTGCGCCTGGTCAGCGATGGCGGCAAGGGCGGCAGCCATCCCTGGGCGCAAAGCCCGGTACCGGCCGAGCACCAGATACGCGGGCTCGGGCCGATCGTCATCAGCGTTCCCGACATCACCAACACCGAGGCGGTGGTGACCACGGTGATGAACATGCGCAAGGCGCGCGACTATGCCTCGCCGGAGGGTCAGGTCCACGTCTTCGAAATGGGCGAGGGCGGGCCGGCGGCGGAGCTGCATGTCCTGGTGCAGCCGGGACTGGCGCCGGCACGGCAAGGTGCCGGTGCGGTTCACCATGTTGCCTTCAGGGCGCCGGACCAGGAAACGCTGCATCAATGGACGGCGCGGCTGGCCGAATTCCGCCTGCCGTCGAGCGGCGAGGTCGAGCGCTATTACTTCCGTTCGCTCTATTTCCGCGAGCCGAACGGCATCCTGTTCGAGATCGCCACCGATGGACCGGGGTTCACCGCCGACGAGCCGCTGGAAACGTTGGGTGAAAGCCTCGCCTTGCCGCCATTCCTCGAACCGAAGCGCGCTTCGATCGAGGCTGGCCTCAAGCCGCTGAAGTAGATCGTTTGCCAGCCGCAGGCGGGCGCCGCGTTCTGACCCAGGATCGCGGCGTCGTTCTTTCTCAGGCAATGAACGACGTGCTTTGACAGCCGGGCGCGTTGCTGGTCAAAGGCGGCATGACGAAATTCCTCGCCCTTGTCATCGTCGGTTTCATGGTCATCCAGCTGATCAAGCCGCTTGGCTGGCCGGGCCTCAAGCGACGTGGTGATTTCTGGAAACTGGCACTGCTCGCCATGGCCGCAATTTCCCTGGCGGCCGTGCTCGGGCATTTGACGTAGGACGGCACTTGTCGTCGGTGCTCAATTGCCAAGCACCGGGCCAACCAGATGCTCGGCCCAGGCCCGGTAGCCTGCTTCCGAGGCGTGAAAGCCGTCCGAGGCAAAGCCGGCTTCCGGATTGGTGATCGGCAGGCGCGGCGCCGGCACCGCGCCGCGCTCCAGGCAAAGGCGTTCGCCCATCCGGTTCATTTCGGTGGCGCGAATCTCGAGGATCTTTCCGAGCAGCGGCGGCATGGCCGGCGCCCGCGTGAACTCGAGCACCGGCGACCACACCACGCGCGCTTCCGGCCATTTGGCGCGCAGGCCGTAGAGCAGGCCACCGAACTCCTTCTTGAAGCGCGGCACGGAGTGAAAATTCTTGGTGTCGTTGGTGCCGATGGCCAGCACGATATGCGTCCACGGATCGGCCGACAGATTGGGCAGGACATGGTCGCGTATCTGGCCCGACGTTGCCGAATTGAAGCCGGCCGCCCGCCAGCGCACGGCGCGGCCGGTGCTTTGTGAAATCAGCACCGCGAGCTGCGCGGCGAGCCCATCTTCCGAATTGCCGATGCCGACCGAAGCGGCGGAGGAATCGCCCAACACCAGAAGCGAGATATCAGGCGCCTTGCCTGATATTTCGTGCATGACCGGCCCTTGCGCCGGCAGCATGCGCGTGGTGCGGCGTCGCACGCCGAGGCCTTGCCAGATATAGACCGGGAAGGCGAGCCAGGTGAGTAGGGCCGGGAAGAGCATGACAGTACCGTTAAACGATCCGCGGCAGCCTTAGCGCATGTTTCGGCTGACGGGAACGATCTTCAATCGCAGCAACTCGCCTGCCCTGATTGGTTGCCCTGATATTCATCGTGCAGCCGCACCCAATCCATCAGTCCGTGATAGGGGCCGTTTTCGTTGCGGCCCTTCGGCGTCATGTCGAGATAGTCGTAGGCGCCGATCTGCGCCTCGCCGCCGCGGGCGCGCGACATGAAGGTGAGGAAGATGTCGCCGGTCTCGTCCCGGTAGAAAACGCTGGTGCCGGGAAGCTCCTTCGATGTCCGTGGACGGGTCTCGAAATTGTAGGTGGTGTCGCCGGCGGCGATCTGCTTGTCGGTGAAGGAGACCTGGATGTCGAAGTTGAAATCCGAGGCATAGGAGGACACCCAGTCGAACTTCCAGCCCATGCGCTGCTTGTAACGCAGAAGTTCCGCCAGTGGAGCGCGCGAAACCACGACCAGCGACACGTCGTGATGCCGCAGATGCTGATTGGCGCCGTCGATATGGTCGGCAAGGAATGAGCAGCCCTCGCAATGATTGACGCAGCCCGGCCCGAACATGAAGTGATAGACGATCAGCTGGCTGTTGCCGGCAAACAGGTCGGCCAGTCTCTTCGGCCCTTGCCGGGTCTCGAAGACATAATCCTTCCTGATCTTCAGCCAGGGTAGTTCACGCCGTTCAGCGGCAACACGCTCGCGCAACCGCGTCAGTTCCTTCTCGCGGGCCAGGTGTGCCTTGTGCGCCTGGAACCAGTCTTCGCGCGAAACGATCTTGTTGCGATGCATGAACCTCTCCCTGAAGTGTCATTCCAAGGACGTTCGGGATGAGCACAACCCGACATCGCCCGAGAGGAAATAAGGACGGAGAGGCTCCGCCCCAAGCCCGGCAAGTCACAAACAAAAAAACCCGGGCGCATCGGCCCGGGTTCGAAGGAGGACGAAAGGACTGTGGTCAGGCGGCCTGTTCCAGGCTCGCCTTCCATTTTCCGAGCGCGGCCAGATGATTCATGTGGGCGCGATGGGTGAAGGCGGCCTGACCGGCGGCAACGTTCGAGGCCTTGCCGCTCCAGGCTTTCTGTGGCGCGGCCTGCAGCGCGCGGCCATAGGAGAAGGTCAGCTTCCACGGGTGCGGCCCGATGGCGTTGATGGCGTTGAGGTTTGCGGTCGCCTCTTCGTCCTCCTGGCCACCGGAAAGGAAGGCGATGCCCGGCACCGCTGCGGGCACAGTCTCACGGAACAGCTTTATAGTCTTTTCGGCGACTTCTTCCGGGCTGCTCACCTTGCCCGATTTCCTGCCGGCCAGCACCATGTTCGGTTTCAGGATAGTCCCTTCCAGCACGACGCGCGCTGCATGGAGTTCGTCATAAAGTTTGATCAGCGTTGCTTTCGAGATGTCGTAGCACGTGTCGATGTCGTGGGCGCCATCCATCAGCACCTCCGGCTCGACGATCGGCACGATGCCGGCTTCCTGGCAAAGGGCGGCATAGCGGGCGAGCGCATGGGCGTTGGAGCCGATCGAGGTCCCCGAAGGCACGCCTTTGGCGATATCGATATCGATCACCGCGCGCCATTTGGCGAAGCGGGCGCCGAGCTTGTAGTAATCGGCAAGGCGCTCGCGCAGGCCATCGAGGCCTTCAGTGATGGTCTCGCCGGGAAAACCGGCCAGCGGCTTGGCGCCGGCATCGACCTTGATGCCGGGGATGGCGCCGGCCGCCTTGATGATGTCGACCAGCGGCGTGCCGTCGGCGGCCTTCTGGCGGATCGTCTCGTCATAGAGGATGACGCCGGAGATGTAACGGGTCATCGCCTCCCTGGTGCGGAACATCATCTCGCGGTAGTCACGGCGGCTGTCGGCGGTCGATTCGACGCCGATCACGTCGAAGCGCTTCTTGATGGTGCCGGAACTTTCGTCGGCGGCCAGCAGGCCCTTGCCGTCGGCGACGATTGCGGCGGCAATGTCTTCGAGACGTTCGCTCATTGTTGCTTCTCCTGAAACGGTTGTTCCGCGCTTAACGGAAGTCTACCGCCAAAGGAATGGCATCGGAAAGCTCGAATCGATTGAAAGCCTCGGGCAGCCTTGTTCGCTCTCCGAGTGTTGATCGCCTCGCCTCGGAGCCTCAGCGCTTCAACACGTCGACGCCGGGCAGTGGCTTGCCTTCCATCCATTCCAGGAAAGCGCCGCCGGCGGTCGAGACATAGGTGAAGTCGTCCGCGACGCCGGCATGGTTGAGCGCCGCCACCGTGTCGCCGCCGCCGGCAACCGAGACCAGCCTGCCTTCCTTGGTGCGCGCCGCCGCATGCTTGGCCGCCGCCACCGTCGCATGATCGAAGGGCGCGATCTCGAAGGCGCCGAGCGGGCCGTTCCAGACCAGTGTCGCGGCGCGGTCGATCCATTCGCCGATGGTCGTCACGGTTTTGGCGCCGACATCGAGGATCATGCCGTCGGCCGGTACATCCGATATGGCGACGGTCTCGCAGGCCGCGCCTGCCTTGAACTCCCTGGCGACGACGCCGTCGACAGGCAGGATGATGGCGCAGCCGGCCTCGGCCGCCTCGATCATGATCTGCTTGGCGGTCGCGGCCAAATCATGCTCGCACAGCGACTTGCCGACATCGGTGCCACGCGCGGCAAGGAAGGTGTTGGCCATGCCGCCACCGATGACGAGTGCGTCGACCTTCTTCACCAGGTTCATCAACAGGTCGATCTTGGTCGAGACCTTGGCGCCACCGACAATGGCCACGACCGGACGGACCGGTTTTCCCAGGCCCTTCTCGAGTGCCTCAAGCTCAGCCTGCATGGTGCGGCCGGCAAAGGCTGGCAACAGATGCGCCAGGCCTTCCGTCGAAGAATGCGCGCGGTGCGCGGCCGAGAAGGCGTCGTTGACGAAGATATCGCCATTGGCGGCGAGTTTTTCCGTGAAGGCCGGATCGTTCTTCTCCTCGGCCTTGTAGAAGCGGGTGTTTTCGAGCAGCAGCACGTCGCCCTTGTTCATGGCGGCGACAGCGCTTCCGGCCGTGTCGCCGACGCAGTCGGAGGCAAACCCGACGGGACGGCCAAGCACATCAGCTGTCGCCTTGGCGATAGGCTCCAGCGAGAATTCGGGCGAGGGACCATCCTTGGGTCGGCCGAAATGGGCGAGCAGGATGACCTTGGCACCCTTGCCTGACAGCTCGGCGATGGTCGGCGCGATGCGTTCGATGCGGGTGGTGTCGGTGACTTTGCCCTCAGTGACAGGCACGTTGAGGTCGACGCGCACCAGCACACGCTTGCCGCTGATGTTGCCGATATCGTCGAGTGTCTTGAAGGCGGCCATGCGGGGTTCCTTTCGCGAAAAACCGGGGGACCATACCCCGCATCGGTGTCGATGCAAGGCTTAGGGCGCGCTCGAACCGAAATTTTGAAGTGGGCACGATCTTGCACCGGCGGCGCGGATGAATGGCAGCGCTCAATAGCGGGTTTGTCAGCTTTCGGTTGCTGCCTTTTCCGGCGCTGGCTCCGGGGCCTGCTTTTCGTCCGCCCGCGCCTCGGCCTCCTGCGTCTCGGTCGGCTTGCGCCAGTTGCGGATGAAGGCGGAAAGACGATCGCCGATTTCGCCGGCGCTGAGGAAGACCGGCACCCGCGCCACCGGCGCGGTCGGCTCGAACGAGAGGCCGAGGCCTATGATCTTGCCCTTGTCGTCGACGTCGCGGACGATCAGTTCTATCGGGCCGAGCAGGACGCGGTCGGCGTATTCGGCATGGCCGCCGAGCCGCGCCGTGACCAGCGCGCCAACGGTGAGCTTTTGCTCCGCTTCGGTCAGGCCTGGCGTATAGGCCGTTTCCAGTTCAGCGGCGGAGCGTGCGGGGTCGACGGCGAAGGCACCGAAGAAATCGGCATCCTCGGGATCGACCACTGCACGGCTCGCGAACAGCTTGTCGAGCAGGCGCGGATAGCGGTCCGGCACGAAAATGTAGACCTGGTCGCCGGCGGCGAGCCGGCCCATGTCCTGGAAGCGCATCGAGCGGCCGTCGCGCAACACCAGCGAGGGTCGCGCCCAGCGTGGGATGCGCTCGCCGCGCGCCACCGGGCTGCCGTGTGCAACGCGATAGGCAAGAAGCTCGTGATGGGCCGAGCCCGGAAGTTCCAGCTCGACCTTGTCCAGCGGTCCGAGCCGTGCCGGCACGATCAGACCGAGGCGGCGCGCCAGCGGTCCGACTGTCCAGCCCTGGATGACCAGCGACACGAGTACGATGATGAAGGCGGTGTTGAAGATGACACGGCCGTTTTCCAGCCCGCCCAGCAGCGGGGTGATGGCGAGCAGGATCGACACCGCGCCGCGCAGGCCGACCCAGGAGACGAAGGCGACCTCGGGGCGCGGCAGACGGAACGGGATCAGGCAGAGCCAGACCGCGATCGGGCGGGCGATGAACATCAGGAACAGGCCGAGCAGCACCGCCGGCACCATGATCGCCGGAAATTGCGACGGTGTCGCGAACAGGCCGAGGATGAGGAACATGATGATCTGCGCCAGCCATGACATGCCGTCCTGGAAGCGCTTGAGGATGGTGACGGCGCGGATATCGGAATTGCCCGAGATGAGGCCGGCGATATAGACCGCCAGGAAGCCCGAGCCGCCAATGGCGCCGGCGGCTGCAAACACCATCAGCGACAAGGTCAGCACGAAGATCGGCAGCAGGCCGTGGTCGAGATTGAGCCGGTCGACGAGGCGCACGATGGCGAGGCCGCCGAGCACGCCGACGACAGCGCCAAGGCCCATGTTGAGGAGGAAGCCGAGGAAAAGGCTGGTGACCAGGACATTGGTTTCGGGGTTGGCGTGGGCGGCGATGATCTCTACCAGCGTGATGGTCAGGAAGATGGCGATCGGGTCGTTGGTGCCGGATTCCACCTCGAGCGTCGAGCGCACGCGTTCGCGCAGATTGATCTCGCCGGCGCGCAGCAGGAAGAACACGGCCGCCGCATCGGTGGAGGCGACGGCAGCCCCGAGCAGGAAGGATTCCAGCCAGGTGAGATCGAGCAGATAATGGGCGGCGACGCCGAACAGGCCGGTGGTGACAAGCACGCCGAAGGTCGCCAGCGACAAAGCCGGGCCTGCAGCCTGCCGCAAGGCGTTGAGCGGCGTGCCGAAACCGGAATCGAACAGGATGACGGCCAGCGCCAGTGAGCCGGCAAAATAAGCGATGCGGGCGTTGTCGAACTGGATGCCGAGTCCGTCGGTGCCGGTGGCGAGGCCAATGCAGAGAAACAGGAGCAGAAGAGGGGCGCCGAAGCGGAAGGCGATCAGGCTCGAAAACGCGGCGGCGACGACAAGCGCTGTGCCGACCAGCGTGACGAGATAGATCGCATGCTCCATCCTGAAATCAGCCCCTCAAATTCGTCTGTCTCCTGCTTTGCGAGAGAGTGGGGCGAAGACGTGACCAGTGCAAGGCGGCAGGGTGGCTTTTTGGCCTATGCCGCTGATTTTTGGATGTTTTGGCGTCCAGGACACAATTTGGAAAGGCGCAAGCTGCGCTCATGAAAAACGCCCGGGCAAAGCCGGGCGTTCCAAGTCTCGAAAAGAGAGCTTGTGATCAGGCGATGGTCTTGCCGAAGGCGACCGATGTGTCGCCCATGCGGTTGGAGAAACCCCATTCATTGTCGTACCAGGACAGCACCGACACGAAGTTGCCGTCCATCACCTTGGTCTGGTCGAGCGCCATGATCGAGGAGCGCGGATCGTGGTTGAAGTCGATCGACACGTTCGGATGATGGGTGACGCCGAGAATGCCCTTGAGCTTGCCGTTGGAGGCGGCGATCACCGCGTCGTTGATCTCCTGCACCGTGGTCGACCGCTTGGCGATGAACTTGAAGTCGACGACCGAGACGTTCGGGGTCGGCACGCGGATCGAGATGCCGTCGAGCCTGCCCTTGAGGTCGGGCAGCACCAGCCCGATCGCCTTGGCGGCACCCGTCGAGGTCGGGATCTGCGACAGGGCAGCGGCGCGGGCGCGGTAGAGATCCTTGTGCATGGTGTCCAGCGTCGGCTGGTCGCCGGTGTAGGAATGGATCGTCGTCATCATGCCTTTTTCGATGCCGACCGTCTCATGCAGCACGGCTGCCAGCGGCGCCAGGCAGTTGGTGGTGCAGGAGGCATTCGAGATGACGATATGATCCTTGGTCAACTGGTCGTGGTTGATGCCGTAGACGACGGTGAGGTCGGCGCCTTCGGCAGGGGCCGAAACGATGACGCGCTTGGCGCCGGCGATCAGGTGTGCCGCTGCCTTGTCACGGGCGGTGAAGATGCCGGTGCATTCGAGCGCGATGTCGATGCCGAGTTCCTTCCACGGTAGCTGCGTCGGATCCTTGATCGCGGTGACCTTGAACGTTTCCTTGCCGACGGTGATCTGATCGCCGGAAACCGAAACTTCATGCGGGAAGCGGCCGTGCACGCTGTCGTAGCGCAACAGATGCGCATTGGTCTCGACCGGGCCGAGGTCGTTGACGGCGACGACGTCGATGTCCTTGCGGCCGGATTCATGGATGGCGCGCAGGATGTTGCGGCCGATGCGGCCAAATCCGTTGATGGCAACTCTGACGGTCATAATTCTCTCCCTGGGAGTTGGAGGCGGATGAGGGGTCCGCAGTTTCATAGCTGTGGAAGCAGAAAGAATCCAGCCGCAGCGACGTGGATTTAAATCGATTAAGTTAGGCCAGCCCGGCGAAACCGCCTTACGCGATTTCGCCGAACCTTGAGCCTATTTGGTATGCAGGCGGGCTTCCGCCGCCTTGGCCGCGGCTTCGGCGGTAATGCCAAAATGCGGATAGAGTTGCTCGATCGTGCCCGAGGCTCCGAAGCCTGTCATGCCGACGAAGATGCCGTCGGAGCCGATCAGATGATCCCAGCCCTGGCGAATGCCGGCTTCGATCGCCATCTTGATCGGCGCGTTGCCGATCGTTTTCTTGCGGTAGTCGTCGCTCTGCTGGTCGAACAGTTCGAAGCAGGGCACCGAGACGACACGGGTCGGATGGCCGTGCTTTTCCAGCAGGTCGCGCGCGCCGAGCGCGATCTCGACCTCGGAGCCGGTGGCGAAGATCGTCACCGCCGCTTCACTGCTGGCGGCAGCCAGCTCATAGGCACCCTGGCTGCTCAGGTTCTTGGCAACGAATTCGTTGCGTACCGTCGGCAGGTTCTGGCGTGTCAGCGCCAGCGTCGACGGCGTCTTTTCCGACTCAAGGGCGATCTGCCAGCATTCGGCGGTTTCGACGGCGTCGGCCGGGCGGAAGACATTGTGGTTGGGAATGGCGCGCAATGCGGCCATATGCTCGACCGGCTGGTGGGTCGGGCCGTCTTCGCCCAGACCGATGGAATCATGGGTCATGACGAAGATCGAGCGGATGCCCATCAGCGAAGCCAGCCGCATCGATGGCCGGGCATAGTCGGAAAAGCACATGAAGGTGCCGCCATAGGCGATGAGGCCGCCATGCAGCGTCAGGCCGTTGATCGCAGCCGCCATGCCGTGCTCGCGGATGCCGTAGTGGACATAGCGCTGGCCATAGTCGTCCGAGGTGATGTTCTTGGTCTGGCTGGTCTTGGTGTTGTTGGAGCCGGTCAGGTCGGCGGAGCCGCCGATGGTCTCGGGCACGGCGCCGTTGATGACTTCCAGCGCCATCTCGGACGATTTGCGAGTGGCGACCTTCGGCTTGTCGGCCGACAGCTTCTTCTTGTAATCGGCAATGACCGCGTCGAAATTGGACGGCAGCTTGCCGCTGATGCGGCGCTCGAACTCAGCCTTCAGCTTGGCATCGGCCTTGGCCAGGCGGCCTTCCCAGTCTGTACGCGCCTTGACGCCGGCCTTGCCGGCGGTGCGCCAGGCGTCGAGGATGTCGGCCGGGATCTCGAAGGGCGGCGAATCCCAGTTGAAGAACTTGCGCGCGCCGGCGATCTCGTCGGCGCCCAGAGGGGAGCCGTGCGCCTTGTTGGTGCCGGCCTTGGTCGGCGCGCCGAAGCCGATGGTCGTCTTGCAGGCGATCATGGTCGGCTTGTCGGAATGGCGGGCGGCTTCGATGGCATAGGCGATGGCTTCCGGATCGGTGCCGTCGATGTGGCTGGCATTCCAGCCGGAGGCCTGGAAGCGGGCAACCTGATCGGTGTTGTCGGACAGCGAGACCGGACCGTCGATCGAAATGTCGTTATTGTCCCAGAAGACGATCAGCTTGTTGAGCTTGAGATGGCCGGCAAGCGCGATGGCTTCCTGGGAAACACCTTCCATCAGGCAGCCGTCGCCGGCCAGCACATAGGTGTAATGATCGACGAGATCGTTGCCGAAGGCTGCGTTCATGATGCGCTCGCCGAGCGCGAAGCCGACCGAATTGGCGAGACCCTGGCCGAGCGGGCCGGTCGTCGTCTCTATGCCGGTGGCATGGCCGTATTCGGGATGGCCGGCGGTCTTCGAGCCCAACTGACGGAAGTGCTTGATTTGGTCGAGGGTCATGTCTTCGTAGCCGGTCAGATGCAGCAGCGAATAGAGCAGCATCGAGCCATGGCCGGCAGACAGGATGAAACGGTCGCGGTCGGCCCAGTGCGGGGCCTTGGGATCATATTTCAGGAAGCGCGTGAACAGCACCGTGGCGATATCGGCACAGCCCATGGGCAGGCCTGGATGGCCGGAATTTGCCTTCTCGACGGCGTCCATGGAGAGAAAGCGGATCGCATTGGCCATCCGGTCATGTTGTTCACGCGACGTCATGGTTCCTCCAGAAGTGGGGGTTTGGGGGCTTGGGAGAGCCCTTGAAAAGGGTGCGCGACACATAGCAGGCGCGGGCTTTTAGTCAACAAATCGGGTGCACATTTGCCGGTCTTGTGATGCCGGCGGCGGGCCTACATTAGCGTTAGCGGGGGACAGTCGCGAGAGCTTTGTTGACGTTGCCTTCACCCGGTGCCTAATGTTTCAGAGATAACGCGTTCTGAACGTGAACGATTCGGTGATGGGCAGGGCACAGGACGAAGGCCATGACCGGGGAAGCCACACTTAAGGAAGTCATCGCGAGGCTGGGCAAAGCCATCGAGGGGCTGGAAAACGCCGTCGCGGCCAAGCTAGAGCATGAACGCGACTACTCCGAAGCCGAGGCCGAGGTGCAGCGGATGAACGCCGACCGCTCGCGGCTGGCGCAGGAACTCGACAATTCCGAAGCGCGCGCCGAACGGCTGGAAGACGCCAACAAGGAAGTCTCGCGACGTTTGGTGACCGCCATGGAAACCATCCGCGCCGTGTTGGACAGATAGGAGCTGGCCCGATGGCACAGGTCACGGTTTCAATCGACGGCAAGCAGTATCGCATGGCCTGCGACGAGGGCCAGGAAGAGCATCTGATCGACCTTGCCGAACGCTTCGACCGCTATGTTTCACACCTGAAGGACTCGTTCGGCGAGATCGGCGATCAGCGGCTGACCGTTATGGCCGGCATCATGGTGATGGATGAACTCTCGGAGTTGCAGAAACGCGTCAAGGGCATGGAAAGCGAAGTGCTGACCTTGCGCAAGACCCGCGACGAGGCTCTGACCAAGGCCGACAAGAGCGATAGCGTGCTCACCAATGCGCTCGGCGCGCTGGCACAGCGCATGGAAGACCTGACTGTGACGCTGGCGGTCAACAAGAGCTGAGACAGAACCTTTCCTGTCCAGCCCCAGGCTCTCATCCGCGCGCCGCGCATTCGGCAGCATAAAAATGCTCGCCTGCCGCCGACAAGAGTTTCATATTATCTTGCAGCCACGATTTTTGCGCTAAGATGCAACGATGCCGGGCGGGACAGCTTGATGGTGGCGTGGGTTGCCGCGTGCCGTTCCTCGCTGCCGACGGTTCCGTTTACAGGGGAGATGTACCATGAGCCTTCGTATCAACGACATTGCGCCGGATTTTACCGCCGAGACCACGCAAGGGACGATCAAATTCCATGACTGGATCGGCGACGGTTGGGCGATCCTGTTCAGTCACCCGAAGAATTTCACGCCGGTCTGCACGACCGAGCTTGGCACGATGGCGGGGCTCGAAGGCGAGTTCAAGAAGCGCAACGTCAAGATCATCGGCATTTCGGTCGATCCGGTCGAAAGTCACGGCAAGTGGCAGGACGACATCAAGACGGCGACCGGTCATTCGGTGAACTATCCGCTGATCGGCGACAAGGACCTCAAGGTCGCCAAGCTCTACGACATGCTGCCGGGCGGTGCCGGCGAGACGTCGGAGGGCCGCACGCCCGCCGACAACGCCACGGTGCGCTCGGTCTACGTCATCGGACCGGACAAGAAGATCAAGTTGGTGCTGACTTACCCGATGACCACGGGCCGCAACTTCGACGAGATCCTGCGCGCGGTCGATTCCATGCAGCTCACCGCCAAGCATCAGGTGGCGACACCGGCAAACTGGAAGCAGGGCGAGGACGTCATCATCACCGCTGCTGTCTCCAACGATGACGCGATCAAGCGCTTCGGCGCCTACGAGACCATTTTGCCCTATCTGCGGAAGACCAAGCAGCCATCGGCCTGATCCAGGCGCCTCGGAACGATCTTTGGCCTCCTCGCCCTTGCGAGCCAAGTGATACTTGACTGACGACACCGAGCGGACAACCATGCTCCTCTCGGGTGTCGTCAGAGAAAATCATTCCTGGCGACCGAGAGTTGGGGAAGCCGGAATTGGACGTAGCTTTGGCCAGGCCGCAGGTCAGCGGCTTCTATGACAAGCCGACCGGCGCCATCCAGTATGTCGTCGCCGACCAGGCGACGAAGCGATGCGCCATCATCGATCCGATCCTTGATTTCGACGAGAAATCCGGTGCTACGGCAACGACGAATGCCGATGTCCTGCTCGACTTCGTCGCCGAGCAGGGACTGAGCGTCGAATGGATCCTCGACACCCATCCGCATGCCGATCATTTCTCGGCGGCGCACTATCTAAGAGAGAAGACCGGCGCGCCGACGGCGATCGGCGACAGGGTCATCGAGGTCCAGAAACTGTGGAAAGCGATCTACAACTGGCCGGATTTCCCCGCCGACGGTTCGCAGTGGGACAGGCTGTTTAGAGAAGGCGAAACCTTCCAAGTGGGTACCCTTCCGGTCAAGGTGCTGTTCTCGCCCGGACACACGCTGGCCTCGATCACCTATGTGATCGGCGATGCCGCCTTCATCCACGACACGCTGTTCATGCCCGACAGCGGCACGGCGAGGACGGACTTTCCCGGCGGCAGTGCCGCGCGGCTCTGGCGCTCGATCCAGGACATATTGGCGTTGCCGGACGAGACGCGGGTGTTCGTCGGCCATGACTATCAGGCCGGCGGCCGCGAACCTTTGTGGGAAAGCACGGTCGCCATACAGAAGGCTACCAACATCCATCTTGCCGCCGCCTGCAGCGAGGCCGAGTTCGTCGCCCTGCGCGAGGCGCGCGACAGGACGCTGCCGATGCCGCGGCTAATCCTGCATGCGCTGCAGGTCAACATGAATGGCGGGAGGCTGCCCGAACCCGAAGCCAATGGCCGGCGGTACCTGAAGTTTCCGCTGGACGGGCTTTGAGGGGCCGTTGGTGAAGCTGCCAATCTCGACCCTTGCGGGGGAGATTGGCTGTCGCCCCCGTTCGCCAACTCCCAATCAGCCACAAAAAAGGCGGCGCCAGGTTTCCTGGCGCCGCCTTGATTTTTTGTTGCCTTAGCTAACCTTACGCCGCCGGCTGCGCCTCAATCGTGCGCAGCGCCTGGGTCTGGCGCTTGGCGGCGGCCTTGACCGCGTCCTGCACCTTCTCGAAGGCGCGCACCTCGATCTGGCGCACGCGCTCGCGGCTGATGTCGAACTCGGACGACAGCTCTTCCAGCGTCAGCGGCTCTTCGGCGAGGCGACGGGCCTCGAAGATGCGCCGCTCGCGCTCGTTGAGCACGGCAAGAGCGCCTGACAGCATGCCGCGCCGGTTTTCCAGCTCGTCCTGCTCGATCAGCATCTCTTCCTGGCTTTCGTGGTCGTCGACCAGCCAGTCCTGCCATTCGCCGGATTCGCCTTCGCTGGCCCGGATCGGGGCGTTGAGCGAGGCGTCGCCGGACAGGCGGCGGTTCATCGACACCACTTCGGCTTCGGAAACGTTCAGCCTTGTGGCGATCTCGGTGATCTGGTCGGGCTTCAAGTCGCCGTCGTCGAGCGCCTGGATCTTGCCCTTCACCTTGCGCAGGTTGAAGAACAGGCGCTTCTGGTTGGCGGTCGTGCCCATCTTGACCAGGCTCCACGAGCGCAGGATGTACTCCTGGATTGAGGCCTTGATCCACCACATGGCGTAGGTCGCGAGGCGGAAGCCGCGCTCGGGTTCGAATTTCTTGACGGCCTGCATCAGGCCGACATTGCCTTCCGAGATCACTTCGCCGATCGGCAGGCCATAGCCGCGGTAGCCCATGGCGATCTTGGCGACGAGCCTGAGGTGGCTGGTGACGAGCTTGTGCGCAGCGGAGGTGTCTTCATGCTCGGCGTAACGCTTGGCGAGCATGTACTCTTCCTGCGGCTGCAGCATGGGAAAGCGGCGGATTTCTTCCAGGTAGCGGCTGAGGCCGCCTTCGCCGGAAACGATACTGGGTAATGACTGGGCCATGATAGCGCCCCCTCTCTATTGGAGTGATGCCCCCGAAACGCGGCGGGCATGTGACGCGAGCACCAAAAGGCTCGCCCGCGACATCAGATCTTATACAGGAACAAAACCAGAAAAGACAGGCATTTGTTCAACACGAAACAGTGTGTCACGCTGAAGTGAACAATGCCGCTCAGGTTTTTCGGTGGCAGGTTCAGAGCTTGCGGAAACCGCTTACGAGTTCCTCCATGTCCCCCGGTATAGGCGCTTCGAACCTCACGGTTAGATGGGTAGTGGGATGGCGAAATGCAAGGAGCCAGGCATGCAAAGCCTGCCGGGGAAATGCCTTGACCTGGCTTTTCAGCGGTTCGGGCAGCCGGTTGGCCTTGGTGCGAAAGGCCATCCCGTAGTCGGGATCGCCGACCACCGGATGGCCGATGTGCGCCATGTGGACGCGGATCTGGTGGGTGCGGCCAGTTTCCAGCCGGCATTCGACCAGGCTGGCCGTGGCGAACTCCTGTTGGTTCTCGCCGAAGCGCTCCTGCACGGCGAAGTGGGTGACCGCATGGCGGGCGTCATCGCGTCCTTCCGGCACCACGGCACGGCGCACGCGGTCGGCGGCGCGGCCGAGCGGCGCGTCGACCCTTCCGGTCGGCCTCTGCGGTATAGCCCAGACCAGCGCCAGATAGGCACGTTCGAGATCGCCGGTCAGGCCGTGATCGGCGAAGGCTTCGGACAGCGACTTGTGGGCGCGGTCGGTCTTGGCGACCACCATGACGCCGCTGGTCTCCTTGTCGAGGCGGTGGACGATGCCTGGCCGCCGCACACCGCCGATTCCTGAAAGGCTGTCGCCGCAATGATGGATCAGCGCATTGACCAGCGTGCCGGTCCAGTTGCCCGCTCCGGGGTGCACGACAAGCCCGGCCGGCTTGTTGATGACGATCAGTTCGTCGTCCTCATAGAGTACATCGAGTGCGATGTTCTCGCCCTGCGGCTCCGCCGGCTCCGGCTCCGGCATGGTAACCGACACGCTCTCGCCCGGCGCCATCTTGCGCTTGGTCTCGTCGACGGGCTTGCCGTCGACCGAGACCGCGCCCTGCCTGATCAGCATCTGCACGCGGCTGCGTGACATGTCCGGGCCAAGGTTTGCGGCCAGCCACTGGTCGAGGCGCAGGCCGGCCGCATCCGCGCCCGCCACCAGCACTGTCGGTTCCGCCTCTATCAATTCAGGGGCCTCTTCGCTATGAGCGCTCATTGAAAAACCGTTCCGGAACTGTTTTGCCATGGCCAGCCCGATCGCCGAAGAAGACCAGGATAAGCCGCTCGACCCCGAGGTCGAAAAGGTGCGCAGGAAACTCGTCCGCTTCGTCGGGATCAATCTCGGCCTGCTGTTCCTCGCCCTTATGGTGGTGATCGGCGCCCTTGTCTACAAAGCGCGCAATGCACCGCCGGCGAACCCGCCGCTGGCCGGCGATATCCAGACACCCGCCGGCGAACCGGTCAACGGCGACATCGTGCTGCCGGTCGGCGCCACGGTGGTCAGCCAGTCGCTGTCCGGCAATCGTGTCTCGATCGACGCCGAGCTTGCCGATGGCAGCCGCACGATCTTCGTCTACGACATCACCGAGCGACGCCTGATCGGCCGCTTTGCGATCCGCAACAAGTGACCGAGCCGCAACGATGAGCGGCAGGCCAATGAGCAAGCCTCAGGCATGAGCGGGTTCGCCGAGCATCGCCGCATCGCCACGGTCGCCCTGGTCGTCGCCAATTATGACGAGGCGATTGCCTGGTATGTCGAGCGGCTGGGCTTCCTGCTCGTCGAAAATGTCGATCTCGGCGGCGGCAAGCGCTGGATCACGGTCGCGCCGGCCAACGGTCAGGGCGCCAGGCTGCTTCTGGCCGAAGCGTCCGACGAGGCGCAAAGGCAGAGCATCGGCAACCAGACCGGCGGGCGTGTCTTCCTGTTCCTGGAAACCGACGACTTTGCCCGCGACCATGCGGCGATGCTGGAGAAGGGCGTCGAATTCCGCGAAGCACCGCGCTTCGAGCCCTATGGCACGGTGGCGGTTTTCGCCGATCTGCATGGGAATCTCTGGGATTTGATCGAACCAAAACGATAGGCTGACGGCCGGCTTTTCCTCGGCAAGGGAAAGCGGCCTAAGCCCAGTTGCTTTTTCCCAGCGCTCAGCCTATATCGCCGGTTCTTGAACGCGCCCATCGTCTAGCGGTCAGGACACCGCCCTCTCACGGCGGGAACAGGGGTTCGATTCCCCTTGGGCGTACCAAGTTTTTCGACAAATTTGCAGGATGCCGTCGATTTCGTTTCTGAAGTCGACGACCCTCGATACTGGCCTTCATTTCATTCGTCTGGCAAATGTTAACGGACCCGAAACCGAGAACCTTAACGCCCCCGCAACTCACGGCGATATATTAGTTGTCGCTTTAGTAGCTGTAGGAGGTCGACATGAAGAAAATAGCCTGTCGTTTCGCTTGGGACGAGTCGGGCGCGACCGCGATCGAGTATGGCTTGATCGCGGCTCTTATCGCGCTGGCGATCATCACCGGCGCCGGGGCGCTGGGCAATTCGCTCAACGGGATCTTCACGAACGTCGGCACTACGGTCAACAGCGGCGGCTCGTAAGTCGGTACCTCAATTCGGTCGGCCGTCGGCCGGATCGTCGACCCTCAGCCTCCAAAAGCGTAGCGTGTACGCCCTTCCGATGTCCGGCATCGGAAATGCGGACGGCGCACTCTCAATCATTCGGCTTATCCGTTGCGTCGCTGCGTTCGTCGCTTCTGGCGCCGTGGGGCTGTTTGCATTAGCATCACGTCACGGATCCTGAAGCACGGTTCCAGCGGCGCACAGAACGCCGGATGTCGGGCAGATTCGCCGACCAGTTGATGCCGTGGGGGAGGAAGGCCAATGCAGAAGCTGCAGTCGCAGGGCGTTCATCACATCACGCTGGTCGGCGCCGGGCGCCAGACCTCTATCGATTTCTGGGAAGGCGTGCTCGGCATGCCGTTCGTCTTCGAACAGCCCAACCTCGACAAGCCGAGGGAAAGCCATCTCTATTTCGATCCCGGCGACGGCCGGCTGATCACCATCTTCACCGACGAGAGCCGCACACCGGAGAAACGGCGCACGCCGACCGATCCGGGCTGTGTCCACCACATCGCCTTTTCGGTGTCGCGCGTCACCTTCCTGCAGGCGGTCTCCCGGCTTGACGAGCGCGGCATCAAGCACAGCGGCGTCAAGGATCGCGGTTTCATGGATTCGATCTATTTCGAGGATCCGCTCGGCCTGCTGATCGAACTGGCGTCCTACCGCTTCGAACCGCCAGCGGGCTTCACCCACGCCGATGTGCTGATGGAAGCGCACAGGCTGCGGGTCGCGCGCGGCGACTACAACATCGCCGAAGTGCATCTCGCCGATGCGATCCAGGCGCTCGTCGAGCGTTCCCGCGCCACCTTGTCGGACGATCGGGCGCCGAAGAACCCATACTGAACAGACCAGAGGGAGGAACAAGATGGCCAAGACAGCGACGAAGACTGCCGGGAAATCCGCGGCGAAAGCTGCGGCAAAGCCAAAAGCCAAGGCGGCCGCCAAGCCTGCGGTGAAGGCGACGGCAAAAGCCGCGCCCAAGGCCAAGCCGGCCAAGAAGCCGGCGTTGAAGCTCAGCATGCTGAAGCCCAGCGTCAACAACATGACCGTGCGGGTGTTTGCGCGCGCGGCCGGTTTCGACCATGCCGAGACCGATGCCTGGGGCCACACCCGTTCGCCGGAGTTCATGGCGCGAAATCCCGCCCATTTGACACCGATGATCGAGGACAAGGGCCTTCCCAGAGGCGTGTTGTGGGAAAGTTGCGCCATCATGCAGTATCTCGCCAACAAGCACGGGCTGGAGAAGTTCTATCCGAAGGCGCCGGCCAAGCGGGCGATGGTCGACAGTGCCATGTTCTACCTGATCGGTACGCTCTACCCTTATGTGGCGCGCGCCACCTATCCGGCGCTCGGCTTCCCACAATATGCCGGCGAGGTCGGCCACAGCGACGCGCACCCCGACAGGAAGTCGGAGGCCCAGAAGGCGGCGATGGCGGCGATCGCCGAGCCGCTCGAAGTGTTTCACAGCTTCTTCAGGGACGGCAAGCCGTTCATCGGCGGCAAGAACCCGTCGATCGCCGATATCCGCCTGGCGGCGACGCTCGAATTCCTGGCCGTCGTCGACTATGCCTTGCCCAAGTGGGCGAAGGACTATGTGGCGGCGATCGAGAAGACGCTCGGCAAGGCCTATAGCGAGCCGGCCGGCGATGTGCGCGGCTACATCGCCCATGTGAAGTCGCAGGCCAAGGCATGAGGTTAAGGATACGTTAACCAAAGCCCTGTCTACTGCAGGCAATTCGCTTTCGGCCCGCGACCACGGATGTACTGGCGCAGAACGTCGTAGCGATAGGAAAGGTCGGCGCAATGCCGGCCTTTTTGCTTTCGCACGCCATCGCCAAGTGCGAACTGGCACGCAGGCCTCGTCCAGTGTCGCTTTTTTGGCGTCAACTTTTTTCGAGAGATATTGTCATTGCCGGCGTTGGCCCTACCATCCATCTCGGCAGTCCGGCATGGATTGTCGGTCAGGCATGAGACGAGGGCTGGCGATGAAAAGCGTTGCGAGACGGATTGCGGTTGCGGGCGTGATGCCGGCGGCCGCTGTCCATGCTTCGAGTGCAGCCGAACTCAACACGATGGACGATGTCGGAGCAGCGATCCAGGCATGCTGGACACCGCCGGCGGACGCCGGGACCGCCAGCGTCACCTTGAGCTTCAGCTTCGAGCGGGATGGCACGCTGATCGGCCCGCCGAGGCCGACGGCCATCAAGGTGAATGGTGATGCTAAGGCGAAAAAAACGTTTGTCGATGCCGCGACAGATGCCCTGCGGAATTGCCTGCCCCTGACCTTTTCACCGAAGCTGGCGCAAGGGATCGCCGGCAACGTGTTCACATTGCAATTCGCTTCTCCAAAGTAGGCGCCCGCAGCGGCTCAGTGGTGACTGCGCCTTGCCTCGGCATGCCGGGCAAGATCGGGCGTCTCGAAGACGTAGTCGCTCCAGGCTGATTCAGGAACCTGGCCGGCCAGATAGCATTCCAGCAACAGGCTTTGCTCGGGATTGAGTGGCCTTGGCGCGCGCTGGTCCAGCCCCAGCGAGTGAAACAGGTTTCTTGTCAGGTCGGAGACGGTGAAGTGGATCGACATCTGCGTTCTCCTTTTGGTCCTTCAACGCGGAAGACCGGGCAAAGGTTTCGAACGCATGGCGATAATGGCGCATTGATCTCGGTCCGTTGCGCTGCAGGTCCTCGGCGATGGTCAGGCTTGCGCTTTCTTTCGAGGTTCGTCTCAATCTTGAAATAAAAATGTAATATCGAATTTACATGAGGTGACGTAGTACAATAGACAATAGGTCCTTCAGGTTGAAATTCTTTAGATTATTAGAAACTACTCATGTAGCTAGATCTTGCTGAAGTCATGGAACCTAAATTCAGGTTCTCCGCAAAAAGGACCAAGTTGTCCCGATGATCCGTTTCTGGCCTTCCATGGTGATCGCATTTATTTCGCTGGCCGCAGTTTTGTTCGGTACGCTTTCGTCCTACGCGGACAGCTGCGGCGCGATCAGAAGCCAGTTGCTTTCGGCTGGCCGCAGCGGCGGGGCGAGCCCGGAGCTTGCCCAGTTGCGCCGGCAACTTGCAGCCATCCAGACTATCGAGAGACAGCGCCAGTGCACGGCGAAGAGTTCGCTTGGTGGTCTCTTCAACGCTTGCGCCGATCTCGCCAGGAGCCGCTCGGATGTGCAGCGCCGGATTGCTGCCGCTGGGAATTCGGGCCGCGACACAGCGGGCCTGCAGGCGCGCCTCGTCGCGCTTGGCTGTGCGCCTTCGGCAAAGCAACGGCCTGTGCGCGCCGCGCCCAGCACCCAATCGGCGAGCACCACGTTCGCCGGCAATGCGATGCTGTTTTGCGTGCGTCTGTCGGACGGATATTTCTTCCCGGCGCCAAAGTCGCAATTCGCCGCCAGCGGCGATCTGAAGGAGACGGTCGATCAATGCCGTTACATCTGCGATGACCCCGGCGTCGACCTCTACACGTTGAACGACGCCAGCCTCGAAACCGACCAGATGGCCGCGCTCGACACGCGCAAACCCTATACCGAGCTGCCGGCAGCCTTCAGATATCGCGATGATGCGAATTTCAAGGCATGCGACGTCAAGCGCTACTACCAGCGGGTCACCGAACTGCGAGCCAGGACCGTGACGCCCGCCAACATGCGCAACGCCATTATTCCGCTGCCGACGGCGAAGCCGGATCTCGGCACGGTTGCGGCCGTCCCCGGGATCGATGCCGAAGCCCCAGGTGCCGCCCAGCACCTTTCGATCGAGGCCGGCGAGCGGCCGGTGCGCTTGGTCGGCCCGGCATTTTTCCCGGCCGAATGATCGCCGGTCTTCCCCGATTTGCGATCACCGGCGGCGGCGTGCCTGCTGCTATGCGGCTGCGCGATCCGTCTGGAACAGAGGGGCGCTCACGGCGTTGTGATCGACATCAGCCGGGAGGAACGCCATGGCTACGTTCAGGGAAATGCGGGTGCTGAAGATCGTCGAAGACGACTCGCTGACCACCGAACAGAAAATCGCCGAACTGCGCGAGATCGAATCCGAGGCGCGTGGGTTGCAGCGGGCTGCCTCGGAGGGTCCAATGGACGACGATGACGGTTGGCAGGAAGATCTGCGTCAGGTTCGTCTTGCACTCGACAAACTCGGAGCGAAGGAGCCGAAAAAAGGCGCTGCTTCCCTGTGAAGGCCGGTTCGCCGAGCTATCCGCGGATCGCGTTTGTTTGACCGAATCCCGCTTTTAAGACCAAGCTCCAATCTAATCGCAGACCATGCGAGCTCTCTTGCCAGGCTCGCTGACGTTCCTGCAGGTCAGCGACTTCGCCGGCGCCGATAGGGACGCCGACGCAGGCAACCTCGTATGGTGCCGTTTCGGTGCGGCATGGCTGACCTTGCGCTCGGAAAAACGCCGGGGTGGCTGCGGCGCCACCGGAAAAGCGCCGCTTTCGACCTCGGATTGGCCGTAGTCGACATTCGGTGGCGGCCGATCCCAGATGCGCCGGACATCGAGCGGTCTCGGGATGACGACCGTGCCGTCATAACTGCGCGAGCAACCGCCGCCGAAAAGCAGCGCCAGCCCCATGAAAAAAGGCACAATCCGTCCAAGCATCAGCAATACCCCTGCCGTTGCTTATATAGCGGGTTCGACCCCGCCGACAACCGGGCGGAATGAAGCTAACTGACCGTTAAGGTTAGCGGATCCTTAATGCTTCTCGGGCACATTTTGCCGACGAACCGCGGAGGAGGGTTCGGCTTTGGTTTTCGGGGTGGGGACGGCATGGCGGAAGCGAACGAAACAATCAGCGCGCGCGGCAAGCGCGCGCCTCGCAGATCCACAGCGCATGGCGATGATGCATCATCGTCCGCCTCTTGCATGGATTCGAACGATGCGCTTCGCCAACTCGTCAAAGCCGGTTCCGACTGGGTCTGGGAGACCGACGCCGAACTGCGCTTCTCCTGGCTCTCGCAAAATTACCAGGCAGCCACCGGCATCGATCCGGCAAACGTGCTTGGCCGGTTCCGCTTCGACTTCCTCAATCAGGTCCTGAACGGCGATCGTAGTGGCGCCGCGCATTTGGAGGATCTGCAGGCGCACCGGCCTTTTCGCGACTTCGTCTACGAACTCAAGGGTGGCAGCGCCGACTGTCGCTGGGTCTTGACATCAGGCTTTCCGAAGTTCGACGACGAAGGAAGATTTGCCGGCTATCGCGGAATCGGCCGCAACGTCCCGGCATTGGCCGGCGCCTTCAAAGGTCCGGGGCAGGAACCATCGGCCGACGGCGAGCCCGACCAGCATCTGGCCGACCTCGAGCGGACGATGGACGCCATGCACATGGGCGTCGTGCTCCTCGACGCCAGGCTCGACACGCTGATCGTCAACAAGGCCTATCGCGACCTCTCGAGGATTCCGGACGGCGCTGTCGGCGTCGGCGCTCCGTTCAGCCTGTTGATGGAACTCAACCGCCGCAGCGGCATCTATGGCGACATCGACGAACGGCAATGGCAGCGCTACCTTGCCACTCGTCTCGAGGAGATTCGCGCCGGATCCGTCGCGCCGCGCGAATTTGTCCATGCCAATGGCAGGACGATGATGTTCTCGGTGACGGCGCTGTCAGGCGGCAAGCGGCTGTTGACCTATTATGAGGTCACCGAGATCAAGCAACGCGATGCGGAGATCAAAAGCGCGAACGCCAAGATCGCCGAGACCTTCGCCAGTCTCCGCACCATGGTCGACCAGATGCCGATCGGTGTCCTCGTCCTCGACGCCGATATGCGCACCGAGATCATCAACCGTGCTTTCTATGATTTCTGGCAGATCGACGCCCGGCGCGCCGAGATCGGCTGCAGCTTCCGCGATCTGATGGACGCCAGCCGCGACATCGATCCGTTTGGTGCCGACGATGCATCATGGCAGGGGCATGTCGCAGAGCGCGAGGCGGAAATCAGGGCCGGGATCGCCGCCTCGCGGCAGTTCCCGCGCAATGACGGCCGCACCCTGATATCGTCGATGGCGCCGCTGGCCGGCGGCAAGCGGCTGATCTCCTATGTCGACGTCACCGACATGAAGGACCGGGAGGCCGAACTTGCCGACGCGCTGGAGAAGGCGCGGCTGGCGGAGGCGGTGATCAACGCCGTCAAGGATCCGATCTTCGTCAAGGACGACCATCTGCGCTTCGTCTTCGTCAACGAGGCGTTCGCGGCCCTGTTTGGCCAGACGCCGCAAGCCATGCTCGGCAAACCCGGCGGCGATTTCCTCCCAGCGAACGCTGTCGCGCTTTTCGAGCAGAGCGAAGGTGAGGTCCTTGCGACCGGGCGGCCGTACGAAGTGGAAGAGAATTTCGAGGTCGATGGCGCCAGCCGATCGCGTATCGTCAGGAAGAGCCGCGTCGGCATGGCCAGCGGCCGCAACTATGTTGCCGGCTTCCTGTTCGATATTTCCGAAATGAAGCGCCGCGAGACGGAAGCGCAGGATGCGCGCAAGCATCTCGCCAGCGTGCTGGAATCCTTGCCGGCCGCCGTGATCATCTACGATCGCGACGACAGGTTCGTTTTCGCCAACCGCAAGATCCAGGATACGCTGCCGGCCTTGAAGCCGGCATGGCAGCCCGGCTGCACATTCCGCGAGGCACTCGTTCTGGGCCATGCGAACGGCTATTTCCGCGACAGCGGCGATCCACAAGTCGACCAGCTCTACGACAGCGACCATGACCGCTGGCTGGATGCGATCCTCGCCCGCTACCGCTTGCCCAATTCCTGCTACGAGCGTCATAACCCCGACGGCCGCTGGTACCAGGTCTACGACATGCGGACCGATGATGGCACCTTCATCGGTGTTCGCGTCGACATCTCCGAGATCAAGAGCCGCGAGGCGGCATTGCGCGATTCGATGCGCCAGATCGACCTGTTCCGGCACGTGATGGACGAGTTGCCGGTGGCCGCCTTCATCAAGGCGCAGGACCTGAGCATAGAATTCGTCAACAAGGCCTGGTGCGCGATCACCGGCTTGGCCAAGGAGGATGTCATCGGCCGCACCGACCGGCAGTTGTTCGGTGCGCAGGACGCCGATGGCTACAGCCATGACGACACGCAAGTCGCCGTGACGGGCGACGTCAGGGAGGTCGAGGAACCCGTCACCCATCGCGACGGCACGGTTCGGCAGTTGATGACGCGCAAGAGCCGCCTGGTGACGCTGGACGGGTCGGTGCATCTGGTCGGTTCGAGCACCGACATCACCGACGTCAAGGCGCGCGAGCGTGCGCTGGAAGAAAGCATGCGCGAGAACGAGGTGTTCCGCAGCCTGATCGACAACGTGCCGGTATCGATCTACGCCAAGCGCTCCGATCTCCGGCAGTTCTATGTCAACAAGGGCTGGTCCGATCTCACGGGCTTCAGCAAGGAAGAGGCTATCGGCAAGACCGACATCGAGATTTTCGGGCCGGATGGCGAGGCTTTCGTCAATGGCGACCTCGCCGTGCTGCGCACCGGCGAAACCCAGGAGGTCGAAGAGACGGTAACGTTGGCCGACGGCAGCGTCAGGCATCAATTCGCCCGCAAGGGCGCGATGATCGCCTCCGACGGCTCGCTCTATCTGATCGGCTCGACCACCGACATCACCGAGCTGAAGATGCGAGAGGCCGAACTGCGCGAAGCGCGTCAGCGCGCCGTGCTCGCCGACCGCGCCAAGTCGGAATTCCTCGCCAATATGAGCCATGAGATCCGCACGCCGATGAACGGCGTGCTCGGCATGGCCGAACTGCTGGCCAAATCGGACCTCGACCCGAAGCAGAAGACGTTCACCGACATCATCGTGAAATCGGGCAATGCGCTGCTCACCATCATCAACGACATACTGGACTTCTCCAAGATCGATGCCGGTCAGCTGGTGCTCGATCCGGCGCCCTTCAATCTGGCCGAGGCGATCGAGGATGTGGCGACACTGGTGTCGACACGAGCCAAGGAAAAAGACCTCGAGCTGATCGTGCGTGTTGAACCTCGGCTCGAGAGCCTGTTCGTCGGCGATGTCGGCCGTATCAGACAGATCGTCACCAACCTGCTCGGCAACGCGGTGAAATTCACCGATGAAGGCCATGTGCTGGTCGACGTCACCGGCGAGAGGGTTCCGACCGGAACGAAGCTGACGATCTCGGTCACCGATACCGGTATCGGTATCCCCGAGGAAAAACTGAAACTGGTGTTCGAGAAATTCAGCCAGGTCGACACCTCTTCGACGAGGCGGCACGAGGGAACCGGCCTCGGTCTTGCCATCACCTCACGGCTCGTCGAGCTGATGGGCGGCGATATCGGTGTCGAAAGTGCGGAAGGCAAGGGCTCGACCTTCTGGTTCACGGTGACGCTGCCGAGGGCCGGACAGCAGAACGGACAGCGCATCATGCCGATCGACGTGACCGGTGCGCGTGTACTGATCGTCGACGACAATGCCGTCAATCGGGCCATCCTGACCGAACAGATGACATCGTGGACGTTCGATTCCTGCGCGGCCGAAAGCGGCGCCGAAGGCCTCAAGGTGCTGATCGCCGCCGCTGCATATGGTGTCCCGGTCGACTGCGTCGTGCTCGACTACCAGATGCCTGGAATGAGCGGCGCCGAAATGGCGCGGATCGTGCGCAGCACCGCCGGCCTTGCCGGCACGCCGATCATCATGCTGACCTCGGTCGACCAGTCGCTCGCCAACACCAGCTATCGCGATCTTGGCATCGATGCCCAGCTGATCAAGCCGGCGCGCTCCTCGGTGCTGCTGGAAACGCTGGTCGCCACCATCCAGCGGCATCGCCACAACGCGAGCGGCAGCGACGCGCAGCCGCTCGCAGCCGACGTCGCTGCGAGTTATGTGATGCCGACGCAGCCCTCGGCGCCGTCCGAACAGCGGGCGCTGCTGCAGCCGCCCTCAATTCGCCCCCGGCCACCGGTGGCGGCTGGCGGCGACAGGCTGGATATCCTGGTGGCCGAGGACAATGAGGTGAACCAGATGGTGTTCACCCAGATCCTCGGCGAGACCGGTTATGGTTTCGAGATCGTCGGCAATGGCCGCAAGGCGCTCGACGCCTTCGGCCGGCTCAACCCGTGCATGATCCTGATGGATGTCTCCATGCCGGAGATGAACGGTCTCGAAGCAACCGCCGCCATTCGCCGGCTGGAGGAAGAAACCGGCACGCATGTGCCGATCGTCGGCGTCACCGCGCATGCGCTGAAGGGCGACCGCGAGCGCTGCCTGGAGGCAGGCATGGACGACTATCTGCCCAAGCCGATCAGTCCCCGGGCGTTGCTCGAGAAGGTCGAGCGCTGGGTCGGCGCCAGCCGGCAGGCGCAGCGCAACGCCGGGTAAGGCCGGCTCTGCCCGAGTACCGGGAATACGGCGAAGATTCGCGCCCCTGTCAGCGGCCAAGACTATGGTGCGATCGCACCATATGAAAGGCGGCATCCAGCCGAGACAATGGCGACATTCGAATTCCGCTCTTCCCAGTTACGGGCGGGAGCAGCGACCGCCGGCATGAGACAGCGTCAACCTACCCCAACGGACCTGTTTTCGGCGATGGCCCGGCCACGACACCGTCTGGCTGAGAGCAACGCGCTCCCGTCCGGCTTTTCTTCATAAAGGCCGGCTGATCCCCAAATCGCCGGCCAGCCTCGACCGAATCGAGCAAGTCCCTGATTCCGGTGACAAAGCGGGGCTGCGTCGGGAGTGCCGGCCAGGCGGCATTCTGCTCATCCCGATGACGCGTTACCGGGGTGACATCAAACTGTCATGCGACTGTTATAATCGAAGGCTATTGGCCTCAGCGGGCGCCGACTGACGAGCGCCGAGAGACCATCTTCCGAACAGGAGCAGGCCACATGAAGAAATTCCTCTATACGGCGTCGGCCGCTGCGCTTGCGCTCGCCGCGACGTCCGGCTTCGCCGCCGCGCGCGACCAGATCCAGGTCGCCGGATCATCGACCGTGTTACCCTATGCCAAGATCGTCGCCGAGCAGTTCGGCGAAACATTCACCAACTTCAAGACCCCGGTCGTCGAATCCGGCGGCAGCGGCGCCGGCATCAAGGAATTCTGCAAGGGCGTCGGCGAAGACACCATCGACATCGCCAACTCGTCGCGTCCGATCAAGGCGGACGAACTCAAGTCCTGCGCCGACGCCGGCGTGAAGGAAGTCCAGGAAGTCCGGATCGGCTATGACGGCATCGTCTTCGCCACCGACATCAAGGGCCCGGATTGGGCGCTGGTTCCCGCCGACATCTACAAGGCGCTGGCGGCCAAGCTGGTCGTCGACGGCAAGCTCGTCGACAATCCGAACACCAAGTGGAGCCAGGTCAATCCGAAGCTGCCCGACTGGGACATCGCCGCCTATATTCCGGGCGAAAAGCACGGCACGCGCGAAGTGTTCGAGACCAAGCTTCTCGATGCCGGCTGTGACAAGGCTGCTCTCAAGGCCGCCGGCATTGCCGACGACAAGGAAATCGGCAAAACCTGCATCGCCATCCGCAAGGACGGCAAGGCCGTCGACATCGATGGCGACTATACCGAGACGCTCGCCCGCATCGACTCCAACAAGACCGGCGTCGGCGTGTTTGGCCTCGCCTTCTATGAGAACAATGCCGACAAGCTGAAGGTCGCCACCGTGGAAGACGTCGTGCCTTCGACCGAGACGATCGCCAGCGGCAAGTATCCCGTCTCGCGCCCGCTGTTCTTCTACGTCAAGAAGGCGCATCTGGGCGTCGTTCCCGGCCTCAAGGAATATGTCGAGTTCTTCCTTGACGACCAGATGGTTGGCCCGGAAAGCCCGCTCGCCGAATACGGCCTCGTTGCTGCTCCGGATGCCGAGCGTCAGGCCCAGCGTGACGCTTTCGCCGCCGGAAAGTCGATGTAATCAGCTGCCGAACCGGGGTGCGGGCCAAATCCCGCGCCCCGGTTTCATCGCAGGCCGCAATGGCGGCTGCGTAAGAATTTCTCTTGGGGTGGGTCCATGTCGTCCTTGCTCGTACTGGCCATCGTCGTTGCCGTCGGCCTGGTTGCCTTTTTCATCGGTCGGCAACGTGCCGCGGCCCAGGACAATGGCAAGGTCAAGCCGCATTCGCGCGCCCACTATCATGGCTGGTGGGCCTTCCTGCTCGCCGTTCTGCCTGCTCTTTTGCTGCTTGCCGTCTGGACCGTCGGGTCTTCCGTCTATCTTGACCGACACATTCACACTGCCTTGCCCGAGCGCACCGTCGACAGCAAGGTTGCCAGTGAGGCACTGGATGTCAGCCTCGTAAAGAGCCTCGCCAGGGGCCTGCGCAAACTCGATGCAGGCACACTGGCCGCAATGCCTGCCAGCTTTGCCGAGCTGCAGCCGCTGCTCGCCGCCAAGGGTGTGGCACTGGCGAGCGACACGCAGGATTACATGATCCCGATCGCCGTCGAGGCGAACAAGGTCCAGGACCGGCTCGGCCTGTTCGGCGCCATTGTCATTCTCGTTTCCTCGATCGCCGGCGCCGTCTATGCGCTCAGGCAGATCGAGCCGCGCGCCAGGGCACGCAACAATGTCGAGAGGCTGATGCTGTGGGGGCTGCTTGCCGCCTCCACCATCGCCATCCTGACAACCATCGGCATCGTGCTTTCGATGCTGTTCCAGACGATCACCTTCTTCGAAAGCGTCTCGCCGATGAGTTTCTTCTTCGGCACCGTCTGGGATCCGCGTTTTGCCGCTGCCGGTTCGGGCGGCAGCCAGGGCCAATTCGGCCTGATCCCGCTTCTTGCGGGCACGCTCTACATCGCCGCCGTCGCGCTGCTGGTTGCGGTGCCGGTCGGGCTGATGTCGGCTGTCTACATGGCCGAATATGCAACGCCCAAGGTGCGCTCGGTGGTCAAGCCGGCGCTTGAACTGCTGGCCGGCATACCGACCATCGTCTACGGCATCTTCGCCGTCGTCACGCTTGGGCCGTTCCTGCGCGACCTGTCCGCGGCGCTGACCGGCGGTTCGCCCTTCATCCAGGGCCAGAGCATCTTCACCGCCGGCCTGGTCATGGGCGTCATGCTGATCCCGGTCGTGTCCTCTCTTTCGGACGACATCATAACCGCGGTGCCGCGCGCCATGCGCGACGGGTCGCTTGGCCTCGGCGCGACCCGCTCCGAGACGATCAAGCGGGTGATCCTGCCGGCTGCACTGCCCGGCATCGTCGGCGCCATCCTGCTGACCGCCTCGCGCGCCATCGGCGAAACGATGATTGTCGTGCTGGCGGCGGGCGTCGCCGCCAACCTCACCATCAACCCGTTCGAGGCGATGACGACCATCACCGTCAAGATCGTCAACCAGCTCACCGGCGACCTCGAGTTCAATTCGCCGCAGACGCTGGTCGCCTTCGCACTCGGCCTGACGCTGTTCGCGCTGACGTTGGTGATGAACATCGTCGCGCTCTACATCGTGCGCAAATATCGGGAGCAGTACGAATGACCGACATTTCCATGGATACGATGGTCAGGGCGGCGGCCCATCCGCGCCGCGACATCGGCCTGAAGGCCCGTTACGCCGCCGAACGCCGTTTCCGCATCTATGGCGTCGTGGCGATTTCCGTAGGCCTGGCGTTCCTGGCAATCATGCTGATCACCATCGTCTCGAAAGGCTACACCGCCTTCTGGCAGACGACGGTATCACTGCCGATCTCGTTCGACGAGAAGGTGATCGATCCTTCCGGCAAGCGTGCAACCGATCCGAGCGTTCTGATCAAGGCAAATTATCCCAGGCTCGCCGAAAACGCGCTTGTGGCCAAGCTCGGCATCTCTCCTGATGACAAGCCGATGATCCAGAAGCTCAAGGGCTTCCTGTCGGAAGGCGCCCGCGTCCAGTTGCGCGACATCGTTGCCGCCGATCCGTCCGTGATCGGCACGACACGCAACGTCAACATCCTCGCCGCCGCCAATCTCGACTCGGCTTTCAAGGGCCAGATCGACCTCAGTGTCGAGGAAGCGCGACGCAAGGTCTCGGACCAGCAGATCACCTGGATGAACAAGCTCAAGGCCGAGGGCGCGATGGCCGAGCACTTCAACAGCGGCCTGTTCACCTACGGCGCCTCCAGCCGCCCGGAAACCTCGGGTATGGGCGTGGCGATCATCGGCTCGTTTTATATGATGGTGATCGTGTTGCTCCTGGCGCTGCCGATCGGCGTCGCCGCCTCCATCTATCTGGAAGAGTTCGCCAAGAAGAACCGTTTCACCGACCTTATCGAGGTCAACATCAACAATCTGGCAGCGGTGCCGTCAATCGTCTTCGGCTTGCTCGGCCTCGCGGTGTTCATCAATTTCCTGGGCATGCCGCGCTCCGCCGCTTTCGTCGGCGGCCTGGTGCTGACACTGATGACGCTGCCGACGATCATCATCGCGACGCGCGCTGCACTTGCCGCGGTGCCGCCGTCGATCCGCTCGGCGGCTCTCGGTCTTGGCGCCTCCAAGATGCAGATGGTGTTCCAGCACATCCTGCCGCTTGCCGCACCCGGCATCCTCACCGGCACCATCATCGGTCTAGCGCGTGCGCTCGGTGAAACCGCGCCCCTGCTGCTAATCGGCATGGTCGCCTTCGTCGCCGATCCACCGACGACGCCTTTCGATCCGGCCACCGCGCTGCCGGTGCAGATCTATATGTGGGCGAACGAGGCCGAACGCGCCTTCGTCGAGCGCATGTCGGGCGCGATCATCATCCTGCTCGTCTTCCTCATGGCCATGAACATCACCGCGATCGTGCTTCGGCGTCGGTTCGAGCGGCGCTGGTAGAAAAAAGGCATTTTGGTATGAACATCATGACCGAACAGTCCCTTGAAAATGCAGTGGGCGATAAGATGAACGCCAAGTCGAACGAAGTGATCAAAATGCGCGGCGACAAGGTCGGCGTGTTCTATGGCGAGAAGCAGGCGCTGTTCGATGTCAATCTCGACGTCCGCCTGAATCAGGTGACGGCGCTGATCGGCCCCTCCGGCTGCGGCAAGTCGACCTTCCTGCGTTGCCTCAACCGCATGAACGACACCATCGATTCCGCGCGGGTAACCGGCAAGATAACGCTCGACGAAGAAGACATCTACGACAAGAACATCGATGTCGTCGAACTCAGGGCGCGCGTCGGCATGGTGTTTCAGAAACCCAATCCGTTCCCCAAGTCGATCTACGAGAACGTCGCCTATGGCCCGCGCATCCACGGATTGGCCAAGCGCAAGGCCGACATGGATCAGATCGTCGAGTCGAGCTTGAAGAAGGCGGCGATCTGGAACGAGGTGAAGGACCGTTTGCAGGAACCTGGCACGGGTCTTTCCGGTGGCCAGCAGCAGCGTCTGTGCATTGCACGCGCCATCGCCGTGTCACCCGAGGTGATCCTGATGGACGAACCGTGTTCGGCGCTCGACCCGATCGCCACTGCTCGCGTCGAGGAACTGATCGACGAACTGCGCCAAAACTATACGATCGTCATCGTCACCCATTCGATGCAGCAGGCAGCGCGCGTGTCGCAGCGCACCGCGATGTTCCATCTAGGCTATCTGGTCGAGGAGGGCGCCACCGACAAGATGTTCACCACCCCCGACGACAAACGCACCCAGGACTACATCACCGGCCGGTTCGGCTGAGCTCAGGCATATGAGGGACGAAGATCATGGGTGAACATACCGTTGCATCTTTCGATGAGGATCTGGAGCAGATCAGCCAGCTGATCCGCGACATGGGCGATCTCGCCCGCTCGATGGTCAGTGGCTCGACCAAGGCTTTGCTCAATTCGGACAATGCGCTGGCGCAGCGCGTGGTTTCCGATGATGCCATCATGGATGCGCGCCAGCGCGAGCTGGACGATCGCGCCATCACGCTGATCGCCAAGCGCCAGCCAATGGCCAACGACCTGCGTGCGGTGGTCGGTTCGATCCGCATGGCCGGCGACCTCGAGCGCATCGGTGACCTTGCCAAGAACATCGCCAAGCGCGTCGGCACTGTCGGGCTGAGCGTTACGCCGCACGACCTTTCGCATTCGATCGACGCGATGGCGCAGCTGGTGCTGATCCAGGTGCAGGGGGTCGTCGACGAGTATGCCGCCGCTGACGCGGCTGCGCTTGCCACGCTCAGAAACAATGATGAACGCATCGACGTCAAATACACCTCGGTGTTCCGCGAGCTGCTGACCTACATGATGGAAGATCCCCGCAACATCACGGCGTGCACGCACCTGTTGTTTTGCGCCAAGAACCTCGAGCGGATCGGCGACCACGTGACCAACATCGCCGAAAATGCCTACTATGTTTTGACCGGCACGCAGCTGCCAGCCAATCGTCCGAAGCAGGACGAGACGGCAATGTCCGCGCCAGCGGCATAACAGGGGTGACCAGCCGATGATCGCACCACGCATCATGGTGGTGGAGGATGAGGAGCCGCTAGGCGTGCTGCTCCGCTACAATCTTGAATCCGAAGGTTACCAGGTCGAGGTGGTGACGCGCGGCGATGAGGCCGAAATCCGGCTGCAGGAGAACGTTCCCGATCTTCTGGTGCTCGACTGGATGGTGCCTGCGGTTTCGGGCATCGAACTCTGCCGGCGCCTGCGAATGCGTCCCGAGACCGAGCGGCTGCCGATCATCATGCTGACCGCGCGAGGCGAGGAAAGCGACCGCGTGCGCGGCCTGTCGACCGGCGCCGACGACTATCTGGTCAAGCCCTTCTCGACGCCGGAGTTCATGGCCAGGGTCAAGGCGCTGCTGCGCCGGGCCAAGCCGGAAGTGCTGTCCAGCGTGCTAAAGGTCGGCGATATCGTGCTCGATCGCGAGTCGCACCGTGTCTATCGCAAGAAGAGCGAGATCCGGCTTGGGCCGACGGAATTCCGCCTGCTCGAATTCATGATGCGCCATCCAGGCCGCGTGTTCTCGCGCAGCCAGCTGCTCGACAATGTCTGGGGCGAGACGATCTACATCGACGAGCGCACAGTCGACGTGCATGTCGGCCGGCTGCGCAAGGCGGTCAACAATGGCCGTATGCCTGATGTCATCCGCACGATCCGTGGGGCCGGATACGCCATCCGAGAGGACTGAACTCCCTCGTTTGAACTCACGCCACGTTCTTGCCGCCGAAACCGGATCTCGCCTGCACGCCCGGCGCAAAAATCTCCTGATCGACGAAGATCAGCGCCCGCATGGCGCAGCCTTCGCGGATCAGCGGCAGTTCGTTCGGCTCGGTGTCGAAGGAAATCGATTTGGAATGCTGGCCGCCGGCGGTCTGGGCAATCGCTTGCCGCAATGCCGGCTCGATCAGGTCGAAGGCGGCGGCGCTGACACCGACCATGGCGACCGGCGCCGGATCGATCAGCGCGAACAGGCTGCCGAGGCCGTAGCCGAGCGCTTCGCCGGCCTTGCGATAGGCTTCCCGTTCGGGTCCGTCACCTTCGCGGGCCGCGGCAGCCAGGGCGCGCATGTCGGCGTCGCTGACATCGGCAACGGGTTCTGCATCCTCGCCCATCTGCCTGGCGTTGCGCCATATGGCGTAATTGCCCGCATAGGCTTCGACGCAGCCGCGCCGTCCGCAGCGACATAGCGCGCCGTTCGGCCGATGGATCATGTGGCCGAATTCGCCGCCCGAAGAATGGGTGCCGGTGAACAATTCGCCCTTCAGCACCAGTCCCATGCCGATGCCGTGCGACAAAAGGATAGCGATGAAATCGTCGCGGTAACGATCGGGGTCGCGCCAGCGCAGCGCCACCGCCATCATGTTGCAGTCGTTCTCCATTATGGCAGGGATGCCGAACTCGTCTTCGAATATGTCAGCGAAGGCGATGTCGGTGTGCGGCGTGATCGGCGACCACAGCATGGCGCGGGCACGGGTGTCGGTGATGCCCTGGATGGCCAGCGCGATGCGGGCGATGCTGCGCACGTCCAGGTCGGGATCTGCCAGGCGGCGCCGCACGATGGCCGTGCATTCCCCGATCAGCGACTCGCGCGACATCGTCAGCGTGTCCAGCCGGCGCTGTTCCTCGGATATTACCTGGCCGGCATAGTCGATGACGGCGACGGAGAGGAAGTTCAGCGACAGCACCACGGTCATTACCGCGGCCGCTTCCGGATTGAGACTGAGGCCGACCTGCGGCCGGCCGCGTTTGAGCGAGCCGGCCTCGCTCGGCTTGCTTTCGGTCAGGATGCCTTCGACGATCAGGTCGGATGAAATCGCCGAGATGGTCGAATGGCTGAGGCTTGTGGTCGCGGCGATCTCGGTTCGCGACGGCTGTCCGGCGCGGCGCACTGCCGCGATCACCATGGCGCGGTTGCGGCGGCGCAGATCGTCGTGGCGGATTCCGACCGACATGTTCTTTCATATCCTCCCGGCCGCCGCGGTTCCTCCTGCCCATGGAACGCTGTCGGTGACGCCGGTAAATACTGGCAGAAGCTGCAGGCCGTGTCATTTATTTATTCCGAGACTCGAAAAAAACTCGAAGTGACATCAAAATCCATCAGAATCGATGTTGACAGCGTTCGGGCGTTGGCCCAGTATTTTTTCGAGGCTCGAAAAAATAGAGCCTCTGTGCCGGCCCTCGGGTCAGTTTGGTCGCGCCATACGCGGCGCAGGGAGGATAATATGAAAAGATTCACGGCCGCCATCCTGGCGGGTGCCGCCATGTCGCTGACGCTCGCGTCTGTCGCGCAGGCGAAGGACAAGGTTGTCGGCGTTTCGTGGTCCAACTTCCAGGAAGAACGCTGGAAGACCGACGAAGCCGCCATGAAGACGGCGATCGAGGCCGCTGGCGACAAGTACATCTCCGCCGATGCGCAGTCCAATCCCGGCAAGCAGCTTACCGATGTCGAAAGCCTGATCTCGCAGGGCGCCAATTCCCTGATCATCCTGGCACAGGACGCTTCGGCCATCGGCCCGGCCGTGCAGAAGGCGCTGGACGAAGGCATTCCGGTCGTCGGCTATGACCGGCTGATCGAGAACAAGGACGTCTTCTATCTGACCTTCGACAACAAGGAAGTCGGCCGCATGCAGGCCCGCGAAGTGTTCAAGGTCAAGCCGGAAGGCAACTACGTCTTCATCAAGGGCTCCGGCGCCGATCCCAATGCCGACTTCCTGTTCTCGGGCTCGATGGAAGTGCTCAAGGAAGCCATCGACAGCGGCAAGATCAAGAATGTCGGCGAAGCCTACACGGATGGCTGGCTGCCCGCTAACGCCCAGAAGAACATGGAACAGTTCCTGACCGCCAACGACAACAAGGTCGACGCGGTGGTCGCGGCCAATGACGGCACTGCCGGTGGCGTCGTCGCGGCGCTGACGGCTCAAGGCTTGGCCGGCACCGTGCCGGTCTCGGGTCAGGACGGCGACCACGCCGCGCTGAACCGCATCGCCCTCGGCACGCAGACCGTGTCGGTGTGGAAGGACGCGCGCGAACTGGGCAAGAACGCTGCAGAGATCGCTTCGCAGCTCGCCGACGGCAAGAAGACGAGCGACATCGCCGGCGCCAAGGACTTCACGACGCCGGGCGGCAACACCGTCAAGTCGCTGTTCCTGACCCCGGTTGCCATCACCAAGGACAATCTCAACGTCGTCATCGACGCCGGCTGGATCAAGAAGGACGAAGTCTGCGCGGGTGTCGCCGCCGGCACCGTGGCGGCCTGCAACTGATCCGTACCACTTTGCAATATCTGAACGCCGCGGCCCAAAAGCCGCGGCGTTTTCTCAAAGAATTCTGTTTCCGCATCATGCGGATAGCTTCTAGGCTGGGCTCCGGCATGCGCGTCAGACGGCCAGCCGGTGGGAGGAAACCATGACCGATACGACGTCAAACCCGCAGACCGATACGGCGCGCGCGTCGGAACTCGGCGCCGTCGCCCGGTTCCTGAAGGCGACCGAGATCGACACCCGCATGCTCGGCATGATCGGCGCGCTGCTGGTCATCTGGATTGGGCTGCATGTCATTTCCAGCCTGCGCCTTGGCGTCAATCCGCTCGATTTCGACAGCCGCACCTTTCTCACGCCGCGCAATCTGTGGAACCTGTCGGTGCAGACATCCGCGGTTGCCATCATGGCCTGCGGCATGGTGCTGGTCATCGTCATGCGCAACATCGACCTGTCGGTCGGTTCCGCCGAGGGCCTGATCGGCATGGTGATGGGGTTTGCCCAGGTGCATTTCCTGGTGCGCTTTGTCGGGCTCGAACTCGGCAACCCGTGGATCTGGGTCCTGGCACTGGTCATCGGCCTGGCGCTCGGCCTGTTGATCGGCGCTTTTCAAGGCTTCGTCATCGCCTATCTCGAAGTGCCCGCCTTTATCGTGACGCTGGGCGGCTTGCTGGTCTGGCGCGGTGCCGCCTGGTGGGTCACTTCAGGCCAGACCGTGGCGCCGCTTAACGCCACTTTTCAGCTGATGGGCGGTGGGCCGGCGGGATCGATCGGCGCGACCTGGAGCTGGGTCGTTGGGATCGTCGCCTGCCTCGCCGTGGTGTTTGGGCTGTTCAACGGGCGGGTGCAGCGCAAGCGTTTCCGGTTTCCGCTACGTCCGATCTGGGCCGAGGCGCTGCTTGGAGTCGTCACCTGCGGCGCCATCATGGGTGCGGTCTGGCTCGCCAACTCCTACCCCTGGCCGATCGGCATCGTGAACAGATATGCGGCCGCCAACAACATCACCGTTCCCGAAGGCGGCCTGTTCATCGCCCACGGTATCGCCATACCGGTGCTGATGGCTGTCGCCGTCGGGCTGGTCATGACCTTCATCACCAACCGCACCCGTTTCGGCCGCTATGTGTTCGCCATCGGCGGCAATCCCGAGGCGGCTAATCTCGCCGGCATCAACACGCGATGGATCACCATGAAGGTGTTCATGATCATGGGCGTGCTGGCCACGATTGCCGCGGCGATCTCCTCGGCCCGGCAGAATTCGGCCACCAACGTGCTTGGAACGCTCGACGAACTGCTCGTCATTGCAGCCGCCGTGATCGGTGGCACGTCGCTGGCCGGCGGGTCGGGAACGATCATCGGCGCCATGCTGGGCGCGCTGCTGATGCAGTCGCTGCAGTCCGGCATGGTGCTGCTCGGCGTCGACTCGCCGCTGCAGAGCATCGTCGTCGGGGCCGTACTGGTCATCGCCGTGTGGCTCGACACCGTCTATCGCAAGCGCGTCTAGGAGGGCATGCCATGAATGACAAGACTGCTCCTGCAGCCACCGCGCTGATCGACATGAGGAACATCTCGATCGCGTTTGGCGGCATCCGCGCCGTCGACGACGCCTCGATCGATCTTTTCCCCGGAGAGGTCGTGGCGCTGCTCGGCCACAATGGCGCCGGCAAGTCGACATTGATCAAGATCCTGTCCGGCGCCTACAAGCGCGATTCGGGCCAGATCTTCGTCAACGGCGAGGAGGCATCGATCTCCAATCCACGCGACGCCAAGAAATACGGCATCGAGACGATCTACCAGACGCTGGCGTTGGCCGACAATGTCGACGCCGCCGCAAATCTGTTCCTCGGCCGCGAGTTGATGACCGCCTGGGGCACGCTCGACGACGTTGCCATGGAGGCCGAGGCGCGCAAGGTGATGGGCCGGCTCAATCCCCGCTTCCAGCGCTTCAAGGAGCCGGTGATCAAGCTGTCGGGCGGCCAGCGGCAATCGGTGGCGATCGCGCGTGCGATCCTGTTCAACGCCCGCATCCTGATCATGGACGAGCCGACGGCGGCGCTTGGTCCGCAGGAAACGGCGCAGGTCGGCGAACTGGTCAAGCAGCTCAAGTCCGATGGCATCGGCATCTTCCTGATCAGCCACGACATCCACGATGTGTTCGAGCTTGCCGACCGGGTCTGCGTCATGAAGAACGGCCAGGTCGTTGGCACCGCCCGCACCACCGATGTCACGCAGGACGAGGTGCTGGGGATGATCATTCTTGGCAAATGCCCGCCGGGCGCCATTCCAGGACCGGGCGCGCTGAAGATCGCGGCCTGAGATCAAGCCAGCTCGCCGTTGCCGGACACGTGATATGCCAGCCGTAAGGATGGCTTGGCCTTGGCATTGTGTTGGCACGGCGACTTGCCCATAAAGGTCCGATATCGCTCAGGGACCGCACGATCCGTTGAAGAAGCTTTTCCCGATCATCGCCTTTATCGCCGTCGCACTAATCAGCATGGTGATGGCAGGTTTCGCCTATTTCGCCACACAGGAAGCCGCGCGCATCAAGTTCGAGGCGACTGCCGACGACGCGCTCAACCGGATCGAGAGCCGCATCGACCTGCATCTGTCGCTGCTGCGCTCGACGCAGGCCCTGTTCGACGCCCGCAATGGCGATATTTCTCGCAATGAGTTCAAGGCGTTCTTCAACGCGCTCGATGTCGACAAGAATTTCGCCGGCTTGCGCGGCATCGGTTTCCTCAGGCTGGCAAAGACGGGCGACGAGGCGACGGTCGAACGCGATATGCTGCACGATTATGGCGTCAGTCATCCAATCTACCCGGATGCCACGCAACCCTGGCGTACCCCCATCGTGCTGTTCGAACCGCTGGATCCATCCAATCAAGCCGCCATCGGCTACGACATGTTCAGCGAACCGATGCGGCGTGTGGCGATCGAAAAGGCGATGTCCGACGACCAGCAGCACGCCAGCGGGTTGGTGCAGCTGGGCCAGGACACGGGCGCCTCGCAGACGTTCACCGGCTTCTTCGTTTTCGTGCGGCTCAATGTCGAAACCGCTCCCGACGTCATCAATGCTTCGAGATCCTCGACATCAGGTTTTCTCTATGCGGCCTTCCGGGCTCGCGATCTGTTCCAGACCGCGCTCAGCCGGTCGCCGCTACTGCCGGTCAACACCGAAATCTATGACGGCGATGGGGCCGTGAGCGGCGACAATCTGCTGTTCCGGTCGGAGACGCCGCCAGCTTCGACTTTCGGGGACAGGCTGCTGGTCACCCGAAAGATCATCGTCGCCGGACGGCCATGGACTGTCCTGTTCCGGCCGACAAGCGCCTTCTCGCAGCCGTCGTCGCGCGCCATTCCGGTGATGCTGGGGCTATTCGGCCTGCTGTTGGCGGGCGCCATCGCGCTGGTGGCGCGATATCAGGAGCGGGCCTATGAGGCAGCGTCGCGGTTGCACGAAACCACGGAAAAGAGCCTGATCGAAAAAGACCTGATGCTGCAGGAGATGAAGCATCGCATCAAGAATTCGATCACCAGGGTGCTGGCGATCGCGCGCCAGACGGCATCGCGGGCTACCGACGTCAACGAGTTTTCCGCATCCTTCTCGGCCAGGCTGCAGGCGATGGCAGCGTCCCAGGACATGCTGACGCGCTCTCGTTGGCAGAAGGCCGATCTTGGCGATCTCTTGCGCATCGAACTCGGCCAGGTGTTCGGCAAGGAGTTGCCCGAGGGGCTGCTGTCAGGGCCGCAGGTGCTGCTTGACGAAACCACGACGCAAGCGCTCGGCCTGACCTTCCACGAACTGGCGACGAATGCGCTGAAATACGGCGAAGCCGGCAATTCCGTGGGGGCACTGAAAGTGGATTGGTCTCTGGAAGGGCGTGGGCGCGACAGGACGCTGGCCCTGAACTGGCGCGAAAACGGGCAGAAGAAACTCGAAGCTCCCGCCGAAACCGGCTTCGGCACCAAGCTGATCGATCTCAACGTGACGCGCGAATTACGCGGTACGATCAAGCGCGACTACCAGGCCAATGGGCTGAACGTGGAAATCAAAATTCCACTCGCCAATTGAGCGCGACCTTCTCCCGAAAAGGATCAAGCGTCCGGACATGAAAAATCCGAAGGCCAGCGGACCAGCCTCCGGATCGACGTTTCGATTATCGCCGAATTAGTTGCAGCGAGCCGTGTAGATCCGGCCGCGATGATCGCGATATTGGCAATAGCCGTTGCGCAGATTGCGCACCAGCAGGCCGGAACCGGCGCCAACGGCCGCGCCGATCAGCGCGCCCTTGCCGCCGCCGACCAAGCCGCCGACACCGGCGCCGATCAAGCCGCCGCCAACCACGTCCTGTTCGGTCGAGGTGCAGCCGCTGACGGCAACCACCGCAACCAGGGCAATAATAATCTTCCGCATAGAGTCACTCCTCACTTTTTGTCCTCACTTGGTAAAGCTCCAGCTGCCATTTAGCATGAAATGACGGCCTTTGCTGCTGCAATCTATTGTTGGTGAAGATAGTCTTTTTCTGGGCCTGCCGCGTTCGACGCCATTACCAGGCTGGAAATTGCCAAAGAAGCGTCAAGCGTACCATCGGCGCGCACGTTCCAGACGATCTGATCATAGTCGTCTTCAAGCACCGGATCGACGGCAAGACATTTGGCGACGATGTGATCAGCCTGCCCTTGCACGTCGCCCAAGACGAATGGGCGCTCGGCCACACATTGCTCGGCGGTCGCGAAAATGCTGACGGGCACCTGGAGTTCACGGCAGTCGGCCATCGTGTTCGAGCAACCGATGACCAGCAGCAATGCAGCGATATGTTCCATGGCGGGAAAGTCCTCTCGCCATAGTAACGGTCTACATCAGCCAAAGTTCCTGGCGCGCTGGGCCGGGCAGGGAAATAAGACGGCGACAATTGATTCTCTCGCCGGCCGAAACGAGCTGGCCTCAATAGACCAGCTGGTACAGGGCGACCACCACGATCACCGCCACCAAGGCCAACGCAACAAGGCGCAAGGCTCCGTTGGGGACAGGGGCCAGCGGTGGCGCGGATGACTCGGAGTCCTCAAACTCGCCCATGGAAATCCGGGCGGCCTGCTCCAGTCTGTTCATACGGCAACCGTCAAGGCATTCCCTCCGGCACCATGCTGCAAATCCTGCTGCGGAAATGTTCGGTAATGCAACAGGTTCCAGCGGTATCTGGGAAAAACAGCATCTGCTTTTATGGTGAACAGCTGGTTAAGAAAGCTCGGGTCGCTCAATCCGTCTCGAAATTGCCGTGCGGAACGACAAGGCGGTACTCGAGACGGCCAGCCGCGATTTCGAGCGTCGCCGTTCCGTTCAGTGACGCCGGCACGACCCGTTCGAGTGCGACGCTGCCGAAGCGCTTCTCGCTACGCCTGACATCACTGGCTCCGATTGCCTCGGCCCATGTCAGCGACAGGGAGGTTCCCGTGTCGGCGGCGGTCAGGTTGGCTGTAACATTGACGAATCCATCGGGCCGCGACAGGGCGCCATAGCTCACCGAATTGACGGCGAGTTCATGCATCGCAAGGCCGATATGCAGGGCAGCGTTGGGATTGAGATAGGGGTTGGCCCCCTGAAACCTCAGGCTGCGAACCGGATCGCCGCCGTAGCGGCCCACCTGGCCCGATACGAGTTCGCGAAGTGCGGCGCCCCGCCAGTTGGAAGAGGTCACGAGATCCTGGGACGAAGCCAGCGATTGCAGCCGGCCGCGAAAACGTGTCAGGAAATCGCCGATGCTGTCGGAGTAGCGACCGGTCTGGGTGGCTATGCTCTGGATGATCGCCAGCAGGTTTTTCGAGCGATGGCTCACCTCCCGCAACAGCGTCGTCAGGGTCTGCTCACGGCGCTTCTGCTCGGTCGTCTCGACCATCGTGGTGACGACGCCTTGCACCGTGCCGCCGTCGCCGTGGTCGGCATCGATCCAGACCTCAAACCAGCGGCTGCCATCCTCGACGGGAACGCTGATCTCGAGACGTTGGGGGTTGCCGGATGCAATGACGTCGCGCTTGGCCGCGCCGATGCGGTCGGCCTGCGCCTCCGGCAGAATACCGATGCTGTCGGCGGTGTCCGAAACCCAGGGCGCACGCATGTTGCGCGCCCATACGGTTTTCATCTCGCGATCCTGGTAGAGAACGGAAATGCCGGCATTGTGCAACGCGTGAAGAAGGGCGCGGCCGAGCTGCATGCCGCTTTCGGCAGGATGGAGGGCGATGACTTCATCGCTTTGCACGTCGTCCTTCCTGTTTCCGGTCCTGGAACCCATCGGCCAAACTGTCCACCCAATTCAGGCTGAACGGCTCACCGGTGAATGGGTTCCAAAGAGGTTTCCCGAACCCGCCGCCAAAAAACGGTCCGCCGGACGGCGTCCTTTGAAGGACACCGCCCGGCGGTGGCTGGAAACCGTTTGAGGGGTGCGGCTTCCAGTGTTCGGCCGTCCGTCTTTACGAAGCCCTTTTGAACAGGCCCGCAAGAAGCGAAATGACCAGGAAAGCGAGGAAGATGAAAAACAATATCTGCGCTATGCCGGCAGATGTACCGGCGATGCCGCCGAAACCAAGCGCGCCGGCGATGATCGCAACGACGAGAAATACGAGCGCCCAGTAAAGCATGATGCATCTCCTTCAAATGGTGCGATAAAAACGTCGGTGGTTGCGGTTTGTTCCCACCCTTTGCCGAAAAAGACCGAGCTTGCAATTCGTTCGGCAGCCGGACGCGCAGGAAATTCGCCCTCACCGCCCGATGCGTGGATCAGGCGGCCCGAAGTGAAGAATTGAGGAATTGAGGAATTGATGAATTGACGATTTTGATGATCTGGAGAAATCGGCGAGCGAGGCTATCCCTTCAATTCCTCAATTCCTCCACTCCTCAATTCGCGACTATGCGGCTGCTTTCGCCTGCCGGTCAAAAAACAGTGCCTGGCTGATCAGCGCCTTGACCATGTCGGGATTGAACGGCTTGGTGACCAGGAAGGCCGGTTCCGGCCGCTCGCCAGTCAAGAGGCGCTCGGGGAAGGCGGTGATGAAGATGACCGGCACCGACGTCGATGACAGGATCTCGTTCACGGCCTCAATGCCGGAACTGCCGTCGGCAAGCTGGATGTCGGCCAGCACCATCTTCGGCCGTGTCTTGCCGAACATCATCACTGCCTCGGCATGGGTGCGCGCCGTTCCAACGACCCGGTGCCCGAGGCTCTCGACCATTTCTTCGATATCCATGGCGATCAGCGGTTCATCCTCGATGATCAGAACGTCGGTTGCCACCTGGCGGGATATCTCGTTGCTCGCCTGGGCAAGCAGCTCTGAAAACTCCTGGTCGCCGACGTCGAGGATCTCAGCCGCTTCGTCCTCGCTGAAGCCTTCGACAGCCACGAGGAGGAAGGCCTGACGGGGCCGCGGCGCGATCGCATTCAGATTGGCGGCGGTGCGCTGTTCCCACGCCGATTGCGCCTGCTCCTGTGGAACGCGAATGGCGACCGATGTGAACAGCTTGGCGAAAACCTTGTACAGCGCAATGCGGTCGCTCGATGCTTCGGGAAATATCTCGATATCGGCGATGATGGCCTCGAGCATCGCGGCTACCAGCGCATCACCACTCTCTTGCGACCCGGAAACAGCCCGCGAGAAGCGGCGCAGGAAGGGCAGATGTGGTGCGATGGTGGCGGATAAGCTCATGGTAAGACGTCTCCCTCAGAATGACGTGAATGCGTAGCAGGTCAAGCTGACTGCAAGCCCTAACGATAACGCGGGTTTTTAGAAAAAGTTCCGCCTCGACGGAACAAATACCGGGGAGGGGCGTTTGGGGTCGGGATGGGCAACCAGACGAGGGCGCCGCTTGCGTTGTGTTGAGTATGATAAGAGCGGTTTGAGCGCTGGGAATACAAGGGCAAAATGAAGGATATGACGAAAGATATTCTGGCTGGCGCCGAGAGCAGGCGCCGGAACGGTTCTGGTGATGCTCTTGGGCCGAACTCCGAAATCGGACGCAAACTCAAACAATATTACGACGCGCTGGTCTCCGACGATGTGCCGGATCGCTTTTCCCAGTTGCTTAGCCAGCTGGAACGGGCTGAACCCGCACAGAAGAAGGACTGAGGCATGGCCGCGGTCTCACAAGGCTTCAAGACCGATCTGCTTGGGGCAATCCCAAGTCTGCGCGCGTTCGCCGTGTCGCTGACGCAAAATGCCGACAAAGCCGACGACCTCGTCCAGGAAACGCTCGTCAAGGCCTGGGACAAGCATGAGAGCTTCCAGCCCGGCACCAATCTCAAGGCCTGGCTTTTCACCATCCTGCGCAACGAGTTCTATTCGCAGATGCGCAAGCGCGGGCGCGAAGTGCAGGACAGCGACGGTATCATGACGGCCAGGCTTGCCGTTCATCCGGCCCAGCACGGCCAACTCGACCTGAAGGATTTTCGCGGCGCCCTGGAGCAATTGCCGGAGGACCAACGCGAAGCCATCATCCTCATCGGCGCATCTGGTTTCTCCTACGAGGAGGCCGCCGAGATCTGCGGTTGCGCGGTGGGAACGATCAAGAGCCGCGTCAGCCGAGCCCGTACGCGCTTGCAGGAGATCCTGAAAATATCAGGCGAGGACGAGTATGGTCCGGACGCAATTTCGGCCCAGGTAACGAGCTCGCCGGCGAGCTGACCGCGATCGTGTCTCAAGCACGTCCGCAGGCCGCGGCGACCGCTTGCACGAGGTCTTCACCCGAATAGGGTTTGCCAACCAGCCTGACGCCCGGAAACGATGCCTTGATTTCATCGGCATCCGAATAGCCTGACGCAAACACGAAAGGTATGCCTGCCGCGCGCAGCCCGGAGGCGAAATCGATGGTTGAGGCGCCGCCCAGCATCAAGTCGACAATGGCTGCATCGAATCGCGTGGCGACCTCGCGGCCATCGACCTCGGTCAGGTCACGGGCGATCACCACCTCATCGGCGCCATGGTCGCGGCAAAGCTGCTCGACGTCCATGGCGATCAGAAATTCGTCCTCCAGGACCAGTATCCGCAATCCGTCAAGCAATGTGGGCACAGGCAAAGACTCCTTGAAACGCCGGAGTCATGATCGCTAATTGGCTTGCTGTCATTTAAAAAAGACATGTGGCCCCGCAGGCGGAACCTCAATCCTTGCAACGCGTTGAAACGCGCTCTCCAAGAGCGGGCTTTCGAAGGGGGGTCGAAATGTCAGTTCAGAACAATAGCGCTTTCTCCAGCCGCCAATATCCTTGCGAGAACTGCCCATTGCGGCCGTTGCCGATTTTCCGCGACTTCGAAAAACAGGAACTGGCCTTCATCAGCAAATTCAAGAAGGGCGAACTCGCAGTCGAAAAGGGTGGCACGGTGCTGGTGGAGGGAAGCCATAGCGCCCATCTCTACACCGTGCTCTACGGCTGGGCGTTTCGCTACAAGCTGTTGCTGGACGGCCGCCGCCAGATCCTCAACTATCTCATGCCCGGTGATCTGATTGGCCTGCAAGGCAGTGTGATGGGCGAGATGCAGCATTCCGTGGAGGCACTGTCGCCGATGCTGCTGTGTGTTTTCGAGCGCGAATATCTGCATGAGCTGTACCGCAATCATCCCGGGCTGGCCTATGACATCACCTGGATCGCATCGCGTGAAGAGCGGATGCTGGACGAGAATCTGCTCAGCCTCGGGCGCCGCAGTGCGATCGAGCGCGCTGCCTATCTCATCGCCTTCATCGGCAGCCGCGCCAAGGTTGTCGGACTGAATGGCAACCAATCCGTCCAGATACCGATCACGCAACAGCACATCGCCGATACGCTTGGCCTGTCGCTGGTTCACACCAACAAGACGATCCGCAAGCTGATGGATCGCAAGCTGATCGTCTGGCGCGACGGCGGCTGCGTGGTTTCCGACAATGAAGGGCTCAAGCGGCTCGCCGGCTGGGAAGGGCTGGGTGAAGCGCGCCGGCCATTAATCTGAGGAAGCGTGTTTTGCCGGAGCCGGCGGACCGGGTGCGCGCCGATGCGTTTTCGGCTACTTTGTCCCCAATGCCGGAACCTTGAGACGCGCAGCGCGTTTGAAACCAAGCAATCACAAGGAGTTAAGCCATGGCCACTGCCGCAGGAAAGACCGCAAACGACGCCCGTGCAAATGCGGACCTGGAAGCCGACATCAGGCAGTTGAAGGCCGACATCGACAAGCTCACCAAACAACTGGCCAAGACCGGCGAGCATGGCTATGGCACCGCGCGCCGCGCAGCCACGGAAGGGGTCGAGCAGTTGCGTGCGCAGGGCGAAGCAGCCTTTGACAGCCTGCGCAGCAACGCCAAGGACATCGAAGCGCAGATGATGGCGAGCGTGCGTGAAAAGCCGGTGACGTCACTGGCGATCGCCGCCGGCGTAGGCTTCCTTTTCGCGCTCATCGCGCGTCGCTAGTCGCGCTCCAGATGGGAATGTTGGCAACCCTGATCTCGGGCCTCGCCTCGGGGGAAACCGTGGCCGCCATACACCGGGCGCGCACGGCGGCAATCGTCTATGTGATCGCCATGGCTGCCGCACTTTGCGGTCTCGGCTTTCTTGTCGGGGCCGCCTATATCTGGACGGCGATGCGCTATGGGCAGCTTGCCGCGGCACTGGGGTTCGGCGTCGGTTTCCTGGTGCTTGCCGGACTTATCCTGCTGATCTACCGGATCTCCGCAGGCTCACGCGCCCGGCGCCGGGCGCAGCGCCGCAATGCCGACATGAAGGCGATCGGCATCACCGCCGCACTCGCCGTGCTGCCGAGCCTGCTCAAGGGAAAAGGCGGTCTCGGCGTCATTCTGGGGCCGGCCGTGGCGCTCGCGGCCTACGCCATCTACCGCGAGAATGTGAAATCCGACGATCTGGATGAGAGCGAACGGAGATAGAGCTGTTGGGAGAGGTCACTTTGACAACTCTTCCAGCGGCATCGATATTTCGGCAAACACGCCTTCCGGCCGGAATTCATGGGTCACTTCGCTGGAAATGACCTTGGCTAGGCTGCGGCGAATGAGGATCGAGCCGAAGCCGTGCCGATCCGGCGGAGCGACTTGCGGGCCGCCGCTTTCGCGCCAGGTCAGCACAAGACGCCGGGCATCCCTCCTGCCTTGCGTCCTCCAGCCGAGATCGACCCTGCCTGACGGCACCGACAGCGAGCCATATTTCAGCGCGTTGCTGGCCAGTTCATGCAGGATCAGGCCAAGCCCGACGGCCTGGTCGGGCGACAGCAGCAGGTCGTCGCCGGAGATCGTCATGCGCGGCTGCTCGGCCGTTTCGAAAGGTTTGACCTCGATCTGGACGAGTTCACTGATGCCGATGCCGCGCCACTCGCGGTCCGACAACAGATTGTGGGCGATGCCCAAGGCCTGAAGCCTGGCGCCGAACGCCTCGAGGAACTCGCTTGGCTGGCGGGCATGGCGCACGGTCTGCGTTGCCAGCGCCTGGACGGTCGCCAAAGTGTTCTTGACGCGATGGTTGAGCTCACGCAGCAGCAGCCGTTGGCGTTCGTCGCCGAGCTTACGCTCGGAGATGTCGTAGTTGACGCCGAAGATCAAGGTCGGCTTGCCGTCGCCGTCACGCTCGATGACACGGCCGCGCGTGGCGAGCCAGCGCGGCGGATGAAAGCCCTTCACCCGGTATTCGCCGAAATAGTCGTCGCTGCCGGTCAGGGCGTCGCGAAAGCGGGTTTCGGTCTGGTAGACGTCACGCGGATCGATGGCGGTGAGGATGTCGCGTGCGCGCAGCCGGTTGGAGCGCGGCAGGCTGAACAGCTCCGACATCAATGTGTCGCATTCGATGATATCGGTGCGGATATCCCATGCCCAACTGGCGAGCGACGCCGCATCGAGTGCGATGGCACGTCGTTTTTCCTCGCGAACCAGTGCGGCCTCGGCGATCGCGCCGCTGCGGGTTGCGTCCTTGAGGGTGAACAGGCTGGCGGCGAGGCCGGCGAGCGACTTCAGCTGGTGGAGCTCGGCGCGGGATGGAAAACCATGCGGCTCGTGGTCGAGCACGCACAGCGTGCCGATGCGGGCACCTGCCACGATCATCGGCGCGCCGGCATAGAAGCGGACATGGTGCTTTCCGGTGACCAGCGGGTTGGTCTTGAAACGGGAATCCGTCGTTGCATCCACCACCACCATCGGTTCGTCGCCGGCGGCAATCGCATGGGCGCAGAAGGAGACGTCGGTCGCGGTTTCGGCCTCGTCCAGGCCGAAGCAGGATTTGAACCACTGCCGTTCGAGGTCGACGAGCGTGACCAGGGCCATCGGCACCTGCATCACCGCCGCGGCAAGGCTGCTGACGCGGTCGAAATCGGGATCGGCCGCCGTATCCAGCATCTCCAACCCGTGCAGCACAGCGAGCCGGTCAACATCCTTGACTGCGCGCGCAACTTCGGCCGGCAGCTCGGGCACTGTTTGCGTCTTGCCAGTCACCCCACTTGCCTCGTCCCGGTCTTCGCCGCCGCCTGCTTGCGCTGGTGCAAGGCCAGCGCGCTTTTCCGGAACCATCCTAGCGAGGAACCGTTACCCGACCATGATTTGCCGAGCGCGCCAGTTGGTGCAGAATGAGACAAGGATCGAGCATGGCCAAGATCATTCCCGAAAACAAGGCGCGGCAGGGGCGATGGGGCTGGCATGGATTTCGAATCCTGATCGCCGGATTGCTTCTGGTGTTTGCGGCGTGGGGCATTGCCGAGATTTATGGTGTGTTGATCAAGACGCCAACCAGCGATGAACAGCATGTCCCGACACCCAGCACCACCGAGCAGGCTCCTGCTGGTTAAAGCCGCTTTGTTCGTTGCAACGCATAGCATCAGGCGGCTCTCGATTGGGCCGCGCTCGCCGGCACCAGTACATTCAGCGCGCCAGGCTGGATTTCGATTACCGTTTCACGGTCAAGCCTGACCAATTCGCCGTCCATGACCGCGCGAAATTTGCGGCTGCTCGAGTGGATTTTCAGCACCGTTCTGTTCGTCTGGTGGATTTCGACATGTTCGTTGTCGCGCCATTTGCCGCGCGCCACGTTGAAGAAGAACTTGACCAGTTCGGCGCGCTGCTTCGCCACCGTGACATAGACACCAAGCACGCCGCCCGCCGGATTGTCGGCGTAGGGCAAATGGCCTTCGCCGAACAAATTGTTGGTGATGCCGATGCCGGTGATGCGTGCCGCCATTTCGGCACCACCGATGCTGAGCGTCACATTCATCGCAGGTGGATTGTTGATCGTCGCCCAAGCCGCCTTGGCCGAGGCGCGGATCTTTCCCAACCGCGAACCAAACTCCATCTTCTGGCGCAGTTGCACCATCTTCGCATGCATGCCGATCGAGAACTGATGTATGAAAGGTTGGCCATTGGCTGTCGCCACGTCGACCGCGATGATTTCGCCGTCGGCGAAGGATTTCAGCGCTCCATCGAGTGACTGCGGAATGCCCAACCCCCGTGCGAACAGGTTCATGGTGCCGGCCGGCAATATGGCAAGCGCCTTCTTCGTGCCCATCAGCCGGGCGGCCGCGGCGGAAATGGTCCCGTCGCCGCCACCCGCCAGCACGATGTCGACAGAGCGACGCGAAGCCGCGCTGTCGAGCGTTTCCACCACGTCCTTGCCTGCGACAATTTCGATGCTGAGCGAGTGCCCTGCCGTCTCCAGCGTCTGATGCATCCTGTCGGAGAAGGCGGCGAGGTCGGTGGTGCGCAAAGTGCCGCCATCCCGGTTCAGCACCGCTGCGAATTTCATACCCGCTCCACCATGTCAGCCAAAAAGCGACCGGGACACTCCCAGCCGATGGCTGAAACGCGGCGGCTACGGAAATGTTCCCTTGACGCAGAGGGCTGCCCCGGCGGCTCGATCATTTCTGTGATTTCGGTTTCCGGACGGCGCGGTTTTGTCGGAACAACAGACTGGTCACAACGTTGTGAACCTGTAGATGCCGCGTCCACTTTCCCGCGAAGACGCGGCGCATGAGATCAGGCACGAGGAGAGACTATCATGATCCGCAATCTTTTAGCCACGACCGCACTCGCAACACTGATCGCCACCGGCGCTTATGCGCAGAGTGCGACGACCCCGGCGCCGGCACAGAGCCCAGCCGTTCAGGAGTCAGGCGCCGCGACGGTCCGCGCAGAGGGCAGCATCGTCACCAACATCATCGGTGAATCCGTCTATAACGGCACCGGCGATGATGCCGAGAACATCGGCAATGTCAGCGACGTCGTCTTCGACAAGGATGGGCAGGCGAAATCTGTTGTCATCGACGTTGGCGGTTTTCTGGGTGTCGGTGCCAAGAGCGTCGCCTTCGAGTACGGCAAGCTGCAGTGGGCCGAAAAGAATGGTGACCGCTGGCTGGTAGCCCAGACGACCAAGGACGAGTTGACCGCTCAGGCGGAATTCGACAGCCAGCCCTACAGTCCGGCCCCCGCCCCTGCGGCATCGACCGACGCGACCGCACCTACGGCACCTGCTACGACGGATACGGCACAAAAGCCGGCCGACATGAACGCCGCTCCGGCGGAACCGGTCAAGCGCGCGGACGGTAACCTTGCCACCAACATCATCGGTGAAGACGTATATAACGGAACCGGTGATGACGCGCAGAATATCGGCGACGTCAACGACATCGTGCTGACCAAGGAAGGCAAGGCCGAGTCCCTGGTCATCGGCGTGGGCGGTTTCCTTGGCCTCGGCGCCAAGAATGTCACCTATGATTTCTCTAAGGCGCAGTGGGCCGAGAAGAATGGCGACCGCTGGCTGGTGGCCCAGACCACCAAGGAAGAGCTGCAGGCGCAGCCCGATTTCGACCGCAAGGCCTATGATCCGGCGCCGGCCACGACGGCTTCCAACGAGCCTGCGGCCACCGCTCCGGCTGCTGTGCCGTCCGACACGACGGCTCCTGCTGTCGTTCCGGCAGACAAGACCGCCGAAGCTCCGGCAGCGACCACCCCTGACGCCTCGGCTCCCGACCAGACACAGACTGCCGCTATCGACAAGTCGACGTTGACCGAGATGCCGGTCGGCGAGATTCGTGCCGATGACCTGAAGGGCACGACTGTCTACGGCGCAAACGACGCCAGGGTTGGCGAAATCGGCGATGTCGTGCTTGCGCCTGACAACAAGACGGACGCGGTGATCGTCGACGTTGGCGGCTTCTTAGGCGTCGGTGAAAAGGAGGTCGCGGTTGGTATGGATAATCTCAGATTCATGACCGACAAGGACGGCAACAAGTACCTCTACACGACCTTCACCAAGGAACAGCTCGAGGCTCAAACCGCCTATGACAAAGGCAGTTACGCCGAACAGCGCGATCAGCAGCGCATGATCGTAAGGTAATTCTGTTCAGCCAAATGAAGCCCGCGCTGGCAACGGCGCGGGCTTTATTTATGTGTGGCCAGGTTGCAGGCCAGCGGCATGGCCGACGAGGCCGTTCTCGGTCAATTCGGCCAGTGCCAATGACTGGTCGAGATGTTCGGCCCGCCAGGCGAGCAGCCGTTCGGCGAATTCCAGGCGCACGGTGAGATGGTCGGGGTCGGCCGCGAGATTGTCCAGCTCGCCCGGATCGTTTTCCAGATCGAACAGCAGCGGCGGCAGGTTGCCGCCGAAATGCACATATTTGAAATGCTCCGTGCGGATAACGGCGAGGTTGCATTGGCGTGCGGCGATGCCGAAATGGTTTTCGGCCTCGCCCGCGGCAATCGAGCGGAAGTCAAACTCCCAATGCGCGGCATCGCGCCACGCCGCAGGGGTTTCTCCGCCCAGGAACGGCTTCAGCGAGGCGCCGTCGAGATGTGGCGCGGGCTCTTCGCCGAGCAGGTCGAGAAGCGTCGGCAAAATGTCGACCGCTTCGGTGAAGCTGTCGACACTGCCGCCGGTCGCCTTGCCTTGGCGCGGATCGCGAATGATCAGCGGAATGTGATAGCTGCCGTCGAAATAGCCACCCTTGCCCAGCATGAAATGGTCGCCCATCATCTCGGCATGGTCCGAGGTCAGAACGATGATGGTGTCGTCCCACGCCTCGGCTGCCTTGATCGCTTGCCAGACGCGGCCGAGCTGCGCGTCGACCTCGGAAATCATGCCGTAATAGATCGCGCGGATGCAGCGAAAATCGTCTTCGCTCCAGTCGTGCACCTTGCCTCCGGCGTCCGGGCGGAATTTTATCTGTTTCTGCCGGCCGAGATCATAGGCAAGGTAGGGATGGTTTTCCGCCTCTTCGTGCCAGCTTGCCGCGCGCCGGAAGGCCGGGCCGTCAGCCGGATCGTACATCGTGTTGTAGGGCTCCGGCACAATGAAAGGCGGGTGCGGGCTGATGAAGGAAAGATGCGCGAACCACGGCGTGGCGTGCTCCTGTTCGCCAAGCCAACGCGTGAATTCGCCGGTCAGGAAGGCCGCCGGGGTTTGTTGCCCGGAGTAGACAGGCGGCGCGTTGCTGATGGTGGTCCCGGCCACGCCGTCAACCACCGGGCGGTGGATGCCGGGGGACCCGGCGCTGGCGTCGACACCTTGCAGTTCCAGCCAGGATAGCCATTGCTTCTGATGCTCGGGCAGCAACTGGCGCACCGTAAAGCCCGGCAGCACGCCTTCATAGCTTTGCAGCCGCGGATCGCCCGGCGCCAGCAGACGCGGATCGAGCGAGACGTCGGTGTAGCCGAACAGGGTCGGATCATAGCCCAGGGCGCGAGCTGAGAGCGCGATGTTGCCGTGGCGCGCGTCGAGCGGCGTGCCGTTGCGGCAGACGCGGTTGTTCATCTGGTAGAGGCCGGTGTAAAGGCAGGCGCGAGCGGGCGAACAGGGCGCCGCGCCGCCATAGTGCCGCTTGAACAGCACACCCTCCGCGGCCAATGCGTCGGCATTCGGCGTCTGCACGACCGGATGGCCGGCTGCGGACAGACAATCGCCACGCCACTGATCGCATGTGATCAGGAGAATGTTGGGCCGCCTGGCTTTTCCAGTCACTCACGATACCTTTTTCGCGGGATGTCGAACGCCTTTCATGGAACCGAATTCCGGCCACGGCGCAAGCCCGACTCTGCGGGCCAATTGGTGAACGAACCTTGTTCCATCGTTCACTTTTACGACACAGTCCATTCTGTGTTTGCCGCCTTTGCGTAAACTGCTCGGGTCCTCATATTGGCGTGGACAGCGGCGAGGGCCGCACATGCACCAAGGAAGGAGCAAGACAATGCTCGACCAGATCAAGGGCCTGCATCACGTCACGTCGATGGCCAGGGATGCCCGCCAGAACAACGAATTCTTCACCAGGAAACTCGGCCAGCGCCGGGTCAAGAAGACCGTCAATTTCGACGCGCCCGACGTCTACCACCTCTATTACGGTGACGAGACCGGCACGCCGGGTTCGGTGATGACCTATTTCCCTTTCCCCGATATAGGCAAGGGCCGGCATGGGGTCGGGGAAGTCGGAACCACCGTCTACTCGGTGCCGGAAGGCACGCTTGGCTATTGGGAAAGCCGTTTTGCCGATGAGGGCGTCACCGGCCT
>NZ_RZTB01000310.1:0-949 GCF_003997735.1 Mesorhizobium sp. M7A.F.Ca.MR.148.00.0.0
AAAGTTAAAAAACGGGTCTGGGTATTCTTTGCTGAAGGACAGCGTTCCCTGCCCCATCCCCACTACCGAAAAAGATGCGCACCGCGCCGCTCCTTCGAAATCGACATTACCCATGAGGCGGCGGCGTTCAACCACGATCGTACCGGTGAAAGGGCTGCCTAGCTGCTATCCCCCGGCGTTGTTGCACAAATGACACGATTTGGCCTCACTCAGAAAGCTCTCGTTAACCATCAGGCCCGCCGCAATCCCTTGTTTGCGCCGAATCCGGCGAAGGGCCGCCGGAATCATGGCGAGTTCCCGAGTCGCTGGCCAGAAACAACCGCAGAACCGCCACATCCATGGAAGGTCGCGGTTCGGCGCCTTCTTATTTTGCATATAATGATGCGGGCTTGTTGATTGTGCCGGCGCTTTTCTTTATCCAGCGGCGCAACGGAGAGGTGGCCGAGTGGTCGAAGGCGCTCCCCTGCTAAGGGAGTAGAGGTCAAAAGCTTCTCGTGGGTTCGAATCCCATCCTCTCCGCCACCCTACGCCCTGCGGGCTTCGGGTGGCAGGCCACCCGGAACCGCATTTCGGGCGTGGGAGTGTCGCCCGAAGCTACCAAGTAGCGTAGGGGGACCATGTGGTACGTGTATTTCCTGCAGCTTCATAATGGCGGTGTCTATGTCGGGTCGACAAACGATCTTCGACGCCGGTTCGAATCGCATCAATCAGGCTATGTGACTTCGATCAGGGCCTATCTGCCTGTAGCCCTGAAGACCTATATCGCGGTCGAAATCGAGGCCAAACGCACGGCAACTCGAGCGATATTTCAAGACCGATCGGGCAAGGCTTTCGCCAGTAAACGGTTTTGGCGGACAGAGCCCCGCTGAAGGCATTTTTACCTATCCACCTGAAACATAAAGAAAAAAAGGCCTGAGAGCTGGTTTTTGCCGACCTCCGCTCTCGATTC
>NZ_RZTB01000311.1:0-925 GCF_003997735.1 Mesorhizobium sp. M7A.F.Ca.MR.148.00.0.0
GGTCGACGCCGGTCGTGAGGCGTTCAGTTCGGGAATGCTCGAACCGCGCGACGTCGCCGTGCCATCGACACCGATGGTCGGCAGGGCCGTTTTTTCATGAAGCTCGATCCCTTCTACCTGATCGTCGACAGCGCCGCCTGGATCGAAAGGTTGGCGCCGCTCGGCGTCAAGCTGATTCAGCTTCGCATCAAAACCATGGATGAAACCGGGCTGCGCGCGGAGATCCGCAAGTCGAAGGCCTGGTGTGTCCAACACAAAAGCCAGCTCATCATCAATGATTATTGGCGCCTGGCAATCGAGGAAGGCTGCGATTTCGTGCATCTGGGCCAGGAGGATTTGCACACGGCCGACCTCTCGAGGATACGGGCAGCGGGCGTCAGGCTCGGATTGAGCACGCATGATCATGTCGAGCTGGAAACGGCCATGTTTGCCGAGCCCGACTATGTCGCGCTCGGTCCGATCTATCCCACCACTTTGAAGAAAATGAAGTGGGCACCGCAAGGGCTAGAGCGGATCAGCGAGTGGAAGCGGCGGGTGGCGCCGATCCCATTGGTCGCCATCGGCGGCCTCAACCCCGACCGCCTCGACGGCGTCTTTGAGGCCGGCGCCAACAGCGCCGCAGTGGTCACGGACATCACGTTGAGCTTCGACGCCGAAGCGCGCACGCGAGAATGGATCGAAAAGACGGACCGATGGCGATGAGACGAGAACCGCATGTGCTTGTCGTTGGCGGATCAGATTCCAGCGGGGGTGCTGGAATAGCACGCGACATCGAGACGATCTCTGCCGTTGGCGTGCGCACCTGTCTCGCCGTCACAGCGCTAACGGTGCAAACGCACGACGCCGTGATCGAAATCCATCATTCGCCACCCAGCATGGTGGCCAATCAGATGTGTGCCGCGCTACAGGCCAACGACGTAGCCAC
>NZ_RZTB01000312.1:0-919 GCF_003997735.1 Mesorhizobium sp. M7A.F.Ca.MR.148.00.0.0
GCGTCGGGCGAGATTATGTGGCGGAGCCGCCCTGACCGCTTTCGGGCCGGCCAAATCCACCTTGCCTCCGCTACATAATATTTCATGCCTCTCTCATGGCGCGGGATTCCCCTGTGCCACAACGCCGGAGGGGCAGAATGCTCGAGTTCTATTTTTCCTATTGTGGGGTGCTCAAGCGCCTGCGTAGCGGTGCACTCGGTGGCGAGATGGATCGCCTCGCGGAGCATTTTTTCGACCTTGGTTACAAGCGAGCGTCCGCCAAGATTTACTTGAGCCGGATCGCACGCTTTAGCCAGTTTGCCGCAACGCGCTGTGGTCGGATGCCGATCCATCAAGATGTCGTCGACAGCTATTTATGCACGTTTACTACAGATTCTCCACGCATTGGGGCAGCATCGGCGCTGGGACATGCACGGCGAGTGGCTCCGGAGCGCTTCATTGCTTCCGCTCCCAGGGTAGATGATGATCCGGATACTCCGCTTCTGACCTCATTTTCCGACTATTTGCGCAAGGCGCGAGGACTTGAGCCGAAGACCCGCGAAGGCGTTCTACTGGGCGGCCGCCGCTTTCTGGATTGGTTCCGCCATCATCATCCCGGTCAAAACCTCGAGGCGTTGACGGCTGAGCACGTCCTCGCTGCTGTCGAGCATCGGCTGTCGCTATCGGCGACCACCGGCACCCGCACGGCGGCGACTTCTCACATCCGAACATTTCTTCAGTTTTTATGTTGGGCTGGCCACCATGACCAGGATCTCGACCGCGTCGTCCCAAGGACGCCTCATTGGCGTTTGGCGCATTTGCCGCCGCGCCTTGCATGGGATGACGTTCGGCGCGCAATCGATGCGATCGGCGCAACGACGCCGGTCGACATCCGCGATCGAGCCGTCCTGCTGCTACTCGCCACCACGGGCATTCGCAA
>NZ_RZTB01000313.1:0-691 GCF_003997735.1 Mesorhizobium sp. M7A.F.Ca.MR.148.00.0.0
GATGAAATCCATACCCAAGCATCCCCCGTCATCTCGATCCTAGGTCCCGAGAAAACGCAGAGTCAAACGAGATTAAGAGTTCCTTAACTTTCCTGTACATGATTCGGCAAGAAGATTACAGTTCCGAATGCTGCCAACAGGTTGATTCGTCTCATTTTTTGTCCTTCCTTAACCATTCGTTCACAATTTAGCCCCGGATGTGGCGGGATTGTGGAAGCATTAGCAATAGTGCATATTCCTTTATATCTAAAGGCTTAGTGGTGTCTCCGGGCGGTGTGGCGCTGAAAAGCAGACAAACGTGGAAAGCCGGATTGATGCTCTCACCACGTGCGGGGATCCGTATCAAATAAACACGTTATTTCAGGCTCATGATATTAACTATGGTGAAAGTATTGCGAATGCGCGAGCAGCCTGGGCGCTTGTGCCTCCCTTGGTTAACAGTTAGTTTCCGCTAATGTGAGTCAGAGAGGAGTATAAGCGACTATGCTGGGGCGGTTCATCAAGGGGGCAGGCGAACAGCATGCAGTGACAAAGGTCGAGCCGCTGGCCGTACAGCCTGTTGCTTCTGCCCCTTTACCAGCGGCCGATACTGAAGCGCATGGCGACGATTTTCTGACGATCAAGGTCGAGTTGCATCGCCACTTGATCGATCGCTTCAATCTGGCCGCTCTTGAAAGTGCCTCCAAGGATG
>NZ_RZTB01000313.1:701-914 GCF_003997735.1 Mesorhizobium sp. M7A.F.Ca.MR.148.00.0.0
ATCGTACGGGAGTTCGTTCGCGCTCGTGCGGTGCCGCTGAACGCACGCGAGCTCGATCAACTGACCAGCGACACCGCCGACGAGATGCTGGGGCTTGGGCCGATCGAGCCGCTGCTCAAGGATGATTCCATTACGGATATCCTGATCAACACCCACAAGCGCGTCTTCATTGAGCGGCGTGGCATCGTCGAAGAAACGCCAATCCGGTTTCGG
>NZ_RZTB01000314.1:0-906 GCF_003997735.1 Mesorhizobium sp. M7A.F.Ca.MR.148.00.0.0
ATGTTACAGTGACCATCGCCGCCTCAGGCTCTTGTCATGACGCCGTTGTCGCCGGTGTCACCCAATATCGCTCCACCACCGCACAGGTCTGCATCGTCAGGGCCGCCGGCACCCTGGACTACAGCGACGTCGGAATGCTGTCGCTTCTCAGCATCGGGCCGATCACGCTCAACGGCTTTCACGAGGAGCGGTTGATCCGGTTCTGATCATGATCAAGCGTTTCACAAAATCAGACGCCGGCGCGGCGATGGTGGAGATGGCCATCGTAACGCCTCTGCTGTTCACGCTTGTGCTGGGCTTCGTCGATTTCGGTTATGCGCTGTATCAATGGAACGCGGCGACAAAAGCCGTTCAGCTCGGCGCCCGTCTGGCGTCGATTTCCGACCCGGTTGCAACCGCGCTTGCGACAGCCGCGCCAATCTCGGCACCGGGCGCGCCGGTGGTGGCGGCCGCCTATGGCCCGTTCGAATGTACATATACCGCCGGCACCGGAGCTTGCACCAATGGCGGCGCCTTCGATGCCGTCAAATTCAGCCGCATCTTTCGCGGCGACACGACCTACACCAATGACGATACCTGTCCGGCAATCACCCCGGCCCAGCGACCGACCACGCGGCCCGGCATGTGTCATTTCTTTCCGCGCCTGCACCGCGACAGCATAGTGGTCACCTACAGCGCGACGGGCCTTGGCTATCAGACCCGGCTGGGAGGGCCGGTGCCGACAATCACCGTCAGCCTAAAGACCATCACCTTCGAATTCTTCTTCCTGGGTGGTCTGCTTGGATTCGACAACCTTACCATGCCCTCCATGCTGAGCACGGTCACGGGCGAAGATCTGAAGAGTACCGCGTCATGAATGCCATCAACACCAAGGTTACGCCGACCAAGCGCAAGCAGGTGGCGCTG
>NZ_RZTB01000315.1:0-904 GCF_003997735.1 Mesorhizobium sp. M7A.F.Ca.MR.148.00.0.0
TCGAGAGCTGGATCCGCTTTGGCCGCATCGCACGTGGACCCCTGTTCCGCCGCATCTTGTCGATCAGGTCGATATAATACGAAAAAGCCGCCGCCATTCGGACGGGCGTCGGCTATCATGTCCAGCCATTATGCGGCGAGCGGATAGCTTTCGCCGGACCAGGCAGAGAACTTGGCGGCAAAAGCCTTCATCTCGTCGACCGCGAATGTGGTGCGCGGTTGCGAACTCGACTTGCTGGGCGAGAGGGACCTCGCCGAGAAAGGCGCTGACATGAGCGGGATGCTGCTTGGCCAAATCGAGATCCGCAAAGCAATCGGCCAGCGCCGCGTCGTCCAGCTGTACGCTGCAGGGCGCGTTCACGTCGTCAAGACGGATGCCAAATGCTTGCTCATAATGGCCGCAAGGTAATCGTTTCGGGTCGGAGACACAAGTTGCCGCCTCCTTCGCCGTAGAGTGGCCCGATACAATCACGATCGATATTGCCACCTCTTATCGATAGTGATCGCATAGTTCCCTGATTCGACTCTCAACCGCTCATATCAAGCGATTACTTCCATGTATCTGCTGCGCTAGCCCGTCCTGGCCTTGGAGTGTCGCTCCTCACCTCCTCCACCACTCACCAGCCCGATGGGAGTATCGCCCGCCAGCAGCTTCTCCTTGCTGAGCAGCGCGGCAACCTCAATCGCCTCGAAATCGGGCAAATCCCGCAGTGTGTCGAGGCCGAAGTGCAACAGGAAGGTCTTGGTCGTGACGTAGGTGTAAGGCGTGCCAAATTCAGCGGGCAGGCAGACGTTGACCCACAACAATCAAGGGGACGGTGCAGGCCAAGATTGCGGCAGGGCTTGGGCCCCCCACCCTTCTCCTCAGAACTCCGCTGCTTCCAGCTGGCGGCTGAAACTCACAG
>NZ_RZTB01000316.1:0-593 GCF_003997735.1 Mesorhizobium sp. M7A.F.Ca.MR.148.00.0.0
CATGGACCGGATCGGCGCCTTGAAGGAACAAGGGCGCAAAAACGCGCTGCTGATGCTGGCATCGAAGACCGGCGAACTCAGGTTCGTGACGATCCGGATGGACTGAGATCCGCCAGCTAACAGGTATATTGTAGCATCCCATGGGATGTACTACTTTAGCTTGTGAGACGGATCGTACTGGACACAAACGTTCTGACGGCAGGTTTGGGAAGCAGGAATGGTGCGTCGTTTGCCGTCTTGCAACGAATCGCGGATCGGCACATCCGCCCATTGGTGACGACAGCGCTGTTTCTTGAATATGAAACCGTGTTGACCCGACCCGAGCAAATGGCGGTTCACGGATTGTCGAATGCGGATCTGGATCGTTTGCTTGCCGGTTTGCTACCTTGGCAGAACCGGCTGAACTGCACTTTCTCTGGCGCCCGCAATTGAGCGATCCGAAGGATGAAATGGTGCTTGAAGCCGCGATCAACGGCCGGGCAGATGCCTTGGTGACCTACAATCGCCGGGATTTTGCGGCTGCGGCAGGCCGTTTCGACGTCCAAGTCGTAAGCCCGGCTGAATTCCTGGAAGGACTTCGAACATGAGCAAAG
>NZ_RZTB01000316.1:603-891 GCF_003997735.1 Mesorhizobium sp. M7A.F.Ca.MR.148.00.0.0
CCTTTGAAGCTCCCGCTGTCGGTAAAGGAGGCGGCCGCGCGTTTGGCTAAGGCGGATGGCGTGTCGCTCAATCAGTGGATCGCTTCGGCTGTGGCGCAGAAGGTTGGAGCAATGGAAACGGCGGCGGATTTCCTGCGTCGTCGGGCGGGCGATGCGTCCGCCGGCGATTTTGGAAAAATGCTTGAGCGGGTTGCTGGCGGACCTCCGCAAGCTGGCGATGAGCTTCCGCCTGATCGACATTGATCAGCGACGGTTCTTTCGCCAGTTCTGGGCAGTCAGCCGGTAGAA
>NZ_RZTB01000317.1:0-401 GCF_003997735.1 Mesorhizobium sp. M7A.F.Ca.MR.148.00.0.0
CGATGACCCGGCAGTTCCGCGACGATGAAAACGGCGCTGCCATGGTCGAATATTCTATCCTGATTGGCATTATCGCCACAGCGTCAATCCTGGTCGTTCTGGGGATCGGAGCTTGGGTTACAGACTCGTTCACGTCGCTTTGCGACAGTCTGATCGCTGTAGGCGATATCGCGGCCTGCGATCCTGACGGCGCCTAACTTCTTAATTCAGGCCCGGGTTGTTTGATCCGGGCCTGAAAGCCGGTCGAGGCGGGCGATTCCCGCATAGGATTTGGGGCTTAGGGCTATGCGCGCCAATACAGTTATCATGGTCGTCCTCGCCGGCGTGTTCGGCGTGCTGGCGGTGGTGCTCGCCAATATCTGGCTGGCAGGCCAGCGTAATGCGATGGCGAAGGGAGATGG
>NZ_RZTB01000317.1:411-889 GCF_003997735.1 Mesorhizobium sp. M7A.F.Ca.MR.148.00.0.0
ATGGCGCCCAGCGCGACACGGTCGTGGTGGCAGCTATGCCGCTTAAGTTCGGCGACCCCTTGAGCGCTGACAAGTTGCGCGAAATTCCGTGGCCGGCGGGCGCAGTACCGGCAGGTGCGTTCAAGACGACAAAGGAAGCACTGGCCGGCGAAGGCACACGGCAGGCGCTTCAGACAATCAGCGCCAATGAGCCTATTCTTACCAGCAAGATCACTGGTCCAGGCCAGCGCGCCACGCTATCGGCTGTGCTCGGCGAGGGCATGAAGGCCGTGTCCATCCGGGTTAACGACGTGCTAGGGGTCGCAGGCTTCGTCTTCCCAGGTGACCGGGTCGATGTGCTGCTGACGCGGACGGCGCGCGGCGATGGTGGCGCCGACCAAAGTTTTGTCGATGTGTTGCTACAGAGTATGAAGGTGCTCGCGGTCGACCAGGTGGCCGACGAAAGCAAGGACAGCCCGACGGTCGTGAAATCGGTGAC
>NZ_RZTB01000318.1:0-530 GCF_003997735.1 Mesorhizobium sp. M7A.F.Ca.MR.148.00.0.0
CGCTGATGCATGCCGACCAGATCCTGTTCGTCGAGGGCGGCCGGATCATCGAGCGCGGCACGCATGAGGAACTGCTGGCGCTGGGTGGACGCTATCGCGCGCTGTACGATTTGCAACTGCGGCCGGACGACGACCGGCTCGAGGGAGCTGAATGGCGGAGATCATGAGCTTTAGCTTTGTTGCATCCCGCGCAGCGGTCGTGATCGCATGCATTCTATCGGGCATATGGCTTATAAGGTTTTGTATATCCGCAGTGTATCCCGCGATATTGTCGGGGATATTCCCCGCACGGGGCAGAGTATACATGAAGAAAATGCATCCTATCAGGTTTTGGATGGCAGTTTGTTTCTTTATCGCGGCAACGGCGGGCATGATAATAGCAACTTTTTTCCTAATATACCTATATGTGTATAAGGGAATCTGATGTCGACACCTGCCGACGACGACAAGGAAGACACTAGGGGCCGACCGACAAAAGCCGTCGTCGGCTCGCATCGCGACGAGGAAGAGGTTTTCGGCAAGGCCTACGA
>NZ_RZTB01000318.1:662-881 GCF_003997735.1 Mesorhizobium sp. M7A.F.Ca.MR.148.00.0.0
TCGACCACGGCATGACGGCGGGCAGGCTCGACCAGTCGGTGATGATCGCAGCGACCGGCGCTTTCGCCGTGATCATCCTGATCAACTACGCCGCCAGCTACGTGCAGGAAAGCGTTGTCGGCAAGGTCGCCGAAAACGTGCTGTCGGACCTGCGCCGCGCCATGTTCAGCCATCTGCAGCGTGTCTCGTTGAGCTTCACGGACAAGACCGAGGTCGGCC
>NZ_RZTB01000319.1:0-868 GCF_003997735.1 Mesorhizobium sp. M7A.F.Ca.MR.148.00.0.0
TGTATTCGCGGAGCGTCTAGATACCTGAGTAATTCGTCCACACCGCCTAATCCGGTGAAGTCGATTTCGGCGGCCACATATCCCGACGCGGCGACCGCCATTTGCGTGAGCTTGTTTACGAAGAGGCGTCGGTTAGGGCACGGGTCTACAGCTCCGGGAGAGGATCGGCTTGAAAAGAGCTGCCGTTGGTGTGGCGCGCGAACGCGGTGATATACATACGACGCTTGAAACCGGCGAGCTCTTAAATGCGATGCACGATCGCCTGAGGCGTCCCTGCGGGACGAGAGCCTAGCTATTCCGCTGATCGGGGTTGCACCGCTGGCTTAGCAAGGTGCGTCGTTCCCATTGAACGCTCGTCCCGTAAAGTCCCATCATGCGGCGAACCAATATTGACCACGAAGAACCGTGTGGCTAGTCAAAAGCTCACGAGGGGAATATCCGCTGCAAACGGCCGCCGTCTCCTCGATCGCGCTCCTCGATCGCGCCAAGATCGGCTGCACAACGCAGCGCACAGCGGATGGGCCGGCCAGAGGATAGCGGTATGCTGGGAGGTGTCCCCACCGAGGCTACCGAGAAAGCTGAAGGCTCTTGGAAGCGGGAGCTGCGCCAGGCCAATGAGATCCTGCGCAAGGCGATGCTTGGTTTGCGGTGGCGGAGTTCGATCGTCTTTAGAGACGATACTCGCCTTCCGCGGAGAAGAGGTTGGTCGAGCCGATCCGTCGATCTGAGGTGCTGCCGAACGCCGTGTCACATGGGATTCACTTGTCGCTGAGCTACCTGCAAGTTCCTTTTTTTGGCCTTATCCAAGTTCCTGCCGACTCCGTGCTTGTCTTCGCGGGTTCACCGTGGTTCCCGGTTACCAGCACGT